>JAHCJE010000035.1 GCA_026128865.1 Phycisphaeraceae bacterium
ACAACGATGACGGAGCGAGCGGAGTAGTCCACGCGCTTGCCCAGCAGGTTCTCGCGGAATCGGCCCTGCTTGCCCTTGATCATGTCGGTCAGCGACTTGAGCGGACGGTTGCTCGATCCGAGCACGGGTCGGCGGCACCGCCCGTTGTCGAAGAGCGCGTCCACCGCCTGCTGCAGCATCCGCTTCTCGTTGCGGATGATGACCTCGGGGGCGTTGAGGTCCATCAGCTTCTTCAGGCGGTTGTTGCGGTTGATGATGCGCCGGTAGAGGTCGTTCAGGTCGCTGGTGGCGAAGTTGCCCGATTCGAGCAGCACCAGCGGGCGCAGGTCCGGCGGGATGACCGGGATGACGTCCATCACCAGCCACGCGGGGTGGTTCTCGCTGCCGCGGACCTGCTCGATGAGCTTCAGCCGCTTGGCGTAGTCCTTGATCTTCTGCTTAGATCGCGTCTCGCGCAGCTCGGTGCGGAGTTGCTCCGCCTCCTGCGCGAGGTCGAGACGCTCGATCAGTTCACGGATCGCGTCCGCACCCATGAGCGCGCGGAAGGCGTTGCCGTACTTGTCCACCGCGGCGCGGTGGTCGTCCTCCGTGAGGATCTGCCTGGGCTTGAGCTCGGTGTCGCCGGGGTCAACCACGACGTAGTCCTGGTAGTAGATGACCTTCTCGAGATCCGAGGTCTTCATGCCCAGCAGCGTGCCGAGCCGGCTGGGCATGCTCTTGAAGAACCAGATGTGGACGACGGGCGCCGCGAGGTTGATGTGCCCCATGCGCTTGCGCCGGACGCGCGAGTGGGTGACCTTCACGCCGCAGCGGTCGCAGATGATGCCCTTGTACTTCGTGCCGCGGTACTTGCCGCAGGCGCACTCGTAGTCGCGCTCCGGGCCGAAGATGCGCTCGCAGAAGAGCCCGTCTTTTTCGGGGCGGTACGTGCGGTAGTTGATGGTCTCGGGCTTCTTCACCTCGCCGTAGGACCAGGCCCGGATGTCGTTGGGCGACGCCAGGGTGATCTTCACGCCGGTGAAGTCGTTCACTCTCTCGTACACGGTGTCGGACATTCGTGTCTACTCCCGCGCGTTGTGTGCGGACCCGTTCTCGCTCGTCAACCGTCGAGGACCGCGGACTCCGTCGTGCCCGGCGCAGCGCGCGGTCCTCCGCGCACGCTGCCCGCGAAAGCGGCCGGCTACAGCAGCGCTCCCGTGTCCAGCCGCCGCTTCTCCAGCGTCACGTTCATCCCTAGGCCCTTGAGTTCGTTGCACAGCACGTCGAAGGCGACGGGCATGCCCGCTTCCAGCTTGTTCGTGCCCTTGACCATACTCTCGTAGATCTTGGTACGGCCCTCGACGTCGTCGGACTTCACCGTCAGCAGTTCCTGCAGGATGTACGCCGCGCCGTACGCCTCGAGCGCCCAGACCTCCATCTCGCCGAAGCGCTGGCCGCCCGTGCGTGCCTTGCCGCCCAGCGGTTGCTGGGTGATCAGCGAGTACGGGCCGGTCGCCCGTGCGTGGATCTTGTCGTCCACGAGGTGGTGCAGTTTCAGCAGGTACATGAAGCCGACGGACGTGCGCTGCTTGAACGCGTCGCCCGTTCGACCGTCGTACAGCTGGATCTTCCCGCCGCGCGGCATCTTGGCCAGGATCTCGCGCGGGTGCGGCCAGCGGCCCTGCTCCTCGAACTCGCGGTTACGACGGTCGACGTCCGCGTTCGCCTCCTCGATCGCCTCGTGGATCTCCCGCTCCGTGGCGCCGTCGAACACCGGCGTCAGGGCTTGGAAGCCCAGCACGTGCGCCGCCCAGCCGAGGTGCAACTCCAGGATCTGCCCCACGTTCATGCGGCTCGGGACGCCGAGCGGATTGAGCAGGACGTCCACCGGCGTGCCGTCGTCCATGAACGGCATGTCCTCCTCGGGCACGATGCGGGCGATCACGCCCTTGTTCCCGTGGCGCCCCGCCATCTTGTCGCCGACCGAGAGGTGCCGCTTCGAGGCGAGGTAGACCTTGACCATCTCGAGCACGCCGGATGGCAGCTCGTCGCCGCGCTTCATGTGCGAGACCTTGCGCTGCTTCTCCTGCTCGATCGCCTCGATGCGCGGCCAGTACTGCTTCTGCACGACCTCGGCCCGCTCGCGGGCTTCCTTCGACCCCTTGATCCACTTGACGTCGAAGGTCTTGATCTGCTCGAGGATGACCTCAGGAATGTCGCTTGCGCCCACCTTCTGGCGGGTCATCGGGTCCACCATCTCGGAGCCGGTGATCGCGTTGATGGCGGCGGTCATCTCGCGGAAGAGATCGATCGCCTGCATGTCCATCGAACGCTCGTAGGCCTCGATGTCCTTCTTCTGCTGCTTCTTCTGGGCCTCGCTCATGTGCGTGCGGCGCGAGAACTTTTTCGTGCCGATCACGATGCCCTCGACGCCCGCGGGCACCTCGAGCGAATCGTTCTTCACGTCCTCGCCCGCGCGGCCGAAGATCGCGTGCAGCAGTTTCTCCTCGGGCGTCAGCTCGGTCTTGCTCTTGGGGCTGACCTTGCCGACGAGGATGTCGCCCGGCCCGACCCGCGCCCCGACGCGGATGACGCCGTTGTCGTCGAGGTTGCGGAGCATCTTCTCCGAGACGTTCGGGATGTCGCGGGTGAACTCCTCGCGCCCGAGCTTCGTTTCGCGGATCTCGACGTCGAAGGCGTCGATGTGGATGCTGGTGAAGACGTCGTCCTTGACCAGACGCTCGCTGATGACGATGGCGTCCTCGAAGTTCGAGCCGTCGAAGGTGTTGAAGGCGATGAGGACGTTTTTGCCGATGGCAAGCTCGCCGTTGCTGGTCGCCGCGCCGTCCGCGATGACCTGCCCCTTCTCGACCTTCTGCCCGGAGCGCACAACCGGCCTCTGGTTCAGGCACGTGCGCTCGTTGAGGCCGACGAACTTGCGGAGGACGTACTCGTCCGCGTTGTCGATGATGATGCGCTCGGCGTCGGCAAACGTGACCGTCCCGCCTCTCTTCGCCCGCACGACCATGCCCGAGTTCACGCCGACGTGCGTCTCGATGCCCGTGGCGACAGCGGGCGGCTCGACCCGGATGAGCGGCACGGCCTGACGCTGCATGTTCGACCCCATCAGCGCCCGGTTCGCGTCGTCGTGCTCCAGGAACGGGATCAGCGCCGCGGAGATCCCCACGATCTGCTTCGGCGAGATGTCGAGATAGTCCACCTGCCCCGAGTCGATCTCCTTCAACTCGCTGTCCACGCGCGCCAGGATCGTCCCCGAGCGCAGCCTGCCATCGGCGTCCACCGCGTCCGCGGGGGCGAGGACGGCCTTCATCTCCTCATCGGCGCGCAGGTGCACGACCTCCCCGGTCGGCTTGCCGTTCTTCACCACGCGGTACGCCGTGCGCAGGAAGCCGTACTCGTCCACCGAGGCGAAGATGCCCAGCGACGCGATGAGGCCGATGTTCGTGCCCTCGGGGGTCTCGATCGGGCAGATGCGCCCGTAGTGCGAGATGTGCACGTCGCGGACCTCGAAGCCCGCGCGCTTGCGGTTCAGCCCGCCCGGGCCGAGTGCGGAGAGCCGCCGCTCGTGCACCAGCGTCGAGAGCGGGTTCGTCTGGTCGACGACCTGGCTCAGCTCCGAGCGCCCGAAGAAGTACTCGATCGCCGACGAGATGCTCTTGGAGTTCACGAGGTCGGCGATCTTCGTCACCTCCTCGGGATCCTTCACGCTCATGCGCTCCTGAACGGTACGCCGCAGTTTCAGGAAGCCCTTGCGCAGCTCGTCCACCGCCAGTTCGTCCAGCGTTCGCAGGCGCCGGTTGCCCAGGTGGTCGATGTCGTCCACCTGCGCCGCGGGCCGGCCCGTCTTCGGGTCGAGCCGGTTCGAGCGCAGGTCGAGGATGTACGCGATGACCTTCAGATAGTCCTCCGACGAGAGGAACATCGCGTCCTCGGGGGTGTTCAGGTCGAACTTCCGGTTGATGCGGAAGCGGCCGACCTTGCCCAGGCGGTAGCGGTTTTCGTCGAAGAACTTCTCGTTGAAGAGCTGCAGCGCCTTGTCGACCTGCGGCGGGTTGCCCGGACGCAGCCGCGAGTACACCTTCAGCAACGCCTTCTCGCGGTCGGTGCCCGCCTCGAACTGCTCCAGTTTTTCCTCGGCCACCGTGTTCAGGATCAGCTCGTCCGACGGATTCTGCACCACGCGGACCTTCTTCAGGCTGGAGCTGCGGATGGCCTCCGCCTTGTCGCCGATCTGGCGCCCGACGTGAACGAACTCCTCGCCCGTCTCCGTGTCGATGATCGACTGCGCCGCCCAGTGCTCGGGCTGCACGTCCGCCGCCTTGATCTCAGAGACCTCGTAGAACAGCGAGATGATCGCATCCGTCGAGGCGACGGATTCGTCCAAGCAGCGGAGGAAGGTCGTCGCCGCCATCTTCGTGGACTGGTCGATCTTCATCGCCAGCACGTCCTTCTTCGTCACCTCCAGCTCGATCCACGAGCCGCGCTCGGGGATGATCCGCGCCGAGTGCAGCGGGCGGTCACCCTCGCTCGAAACGATCGAGAAGTCCACGCCGGGCGAGCGGTGCAACTGGCTGACGATGACGCGCTCGGCGCCGTTCACGATGAACTCGCCGCCGCCCATCATGATCGGGAACTCACCGAGGAAGATGTCCTCCTCGGGCAGGTCCGTGTGGTTCTCACGCTGAAGGCGCACGGCGAGGCGGAACGGACGACCGTAGGTCAGGCGCAGTTCGCGGCACTCGTCCGGCGTGTAGCGCGGCTCGTCGAGCGTGTAGTGGAGATACTCGAGACGCATCGTGCCGTCGTAGCTCTCGATCGGGAACACTTCCCGAAGGAGCGCCTCCAGCCCGAGCGACGGATCACGCTCGTGCGGACCCTTGTTCAACTGGAGGAATCGCTCGTACGCACGCCCCTGAAGTTCCGTCAGGTCCGGGATGCTCATCCCGTCCCCACGCTTCGAGTAGTTGCGCACCTTCTTCTCGCGCACGGTCTTCCCTGCCATCAACTACCTCGCGGTGATGGTTTGACTACGGCACTGTCCGCGCGGTGCGCGGCGCACGCCGTCAGCCCTGCCTGTGTGTTCAAGCCTGCCCCGCTGCTACCACGCTGCCCCGACGCCTTGTGCCCGATGCCCGACCCGGAACCCCGCAGTATAGCCCACCCTGTCGCTGACGCACGAGCGTCCGAGAACAGGTGGAACTACCTGATTTAACGGCGGGTCTTACGCCGGACGCCCGGGGGGAGGACGGTCCGCCGCGCCCCCCGAGTGTCCAGCCGATGCGTCACTTCAGTTCGACCTCGGCCCCGGCCTCCTTCAGCGACGCGGCCAGCTTGTCCGCGTCCTCCTTGGAGAGGCCCTGCTTGACGGGCTTGGGCGCGCCGTCGACCAGGTCCTTGGCCTCCTTCAAGCCCAGGCCGGTCGCCTCACGGACGACCTTGATGACCTTGATCTTCTCAGCGCCGGCCGCCTTGAGGATGACGTCGAACTCCGTCTTCTCCTCGGCTGCGGGTGCCGCGCCGCCCGCCGGGCCGGCCATGACGACCGCGCCGCCCGCCGCGGCCTCGATGCCGTAGGTCTCCTTCAGGTAGTCGCCCAGATCGACGGCTTCCTTCAGGCTCAGCCCGGCGAGTTCATCGCCGAGTTTGGTGATCTTCGCGGAAAACTCTTTGGTTGCTGTCTCGGACATGGTGGAACCTCGTTCTGTCGATGCACTCGCCCGAGAGGGGCCGAACCGTTCGGCGCTTTAACCCCGTGCGGGGCCAGTCGGACGCGGATGCCTGCTTCGTTCGATCACGCGGACTTGGCGATCGTCTCGCCCTTCTCCAGTTTCTCTTCGATGGCCTTGACGATGCCCGCGAGGCGCGACCCCGGCCCCTTGACCTGGGCCGCGAGTTTGCGGGCCGGGCTGAGGATGAGGGTGACGGCCTGCGCGATCGCCTCTTCGCGGGTGGGCATCGTGCTCAACCGCTTGACACCCTCCTCGCCGGCGTACAACTCGCCGTCGAGGATCGCGCCCTTGAGTTCGATGCCCGGGAAGGTCTTGACGAGCTCGACGATCTCGCGCGCCACGTCCACGACGGTTTCGCCGCCGTAGACCCCGGCCGTCGGGCCGGAGAGCATCGGTTCGAGTGCGCTGAGCGGCGTGCCCTCGAACGCCTTGCGGGCGAGCGTGTTGCGCAGCACCGTGACGCGAATGTTCTTCTTCGCGAGGCCCGAGCGGATGCTGTTCGCGTCGTTCGCGCTCACGCCGCGGATGCTCACCAGCAGCATCTCCTCGACGCCGTTGAGCCGATCGCGGTAATCGCGGATGATGATCTCTTTGACGGCCTTGGACATGGTCGTTCCCCTTGGGGGTCGTTCAGGCGGTCGGGACCGCCGAGGCGTACTGCACCTGGACGCCCGGGGTCATGGTGCCGCAGACGCTGATCTTCTTGACGTACACGCCCTTCACCGAGGAGGGCTTGGCCTTCTCGATCGTGGCGACAAAGTGCTGCAGGTTCTCGAGCAGGTCGCCCTCCGGGAACGACATCTTGCCGATGATCGCGTGGACGTTCCCGCTCTTGTCCGTGCGGTACTCCACCTTGCCCGCGGCGAACTCCTTCACCGCGTCCACCACGTTCTTCGTCACCGTGCCGTTCTTGGGCGAGGGCATCAGCCCCTTCGGCCCCAGCACGCGACCCAGTTTCGAGATCACACGCATCATGTCCGGGCTGGCGACCGCCACGTCGAAGTCCATCCACCCGCCCTCGATCTCGGCCACCAGTTCCTCGCCGCCCGACTTCACCGCGCCCGCGGCCAGCGCGTCCTTCGTCACGTCCGCGCCGCAGAAGGCGACGACACGCTTGGTCTTGCCGATGCCCTTGGGCAGGCTCACCGAACCGCGAAGGTTCTGGTCCGCCTGCTTCACGTCCACGCCGAGGTGCATCACCACCTCGACCGTCTGGTCGAACTTCGGCGGCTTGAACTTCTTCAGGGCGGCGATCGCCTCCGGCATCGGCAGCGGCGACTCGGGGGCGAGAGGGGAGTTGGCTCGTGCTCGCTTGCTCAGTTTCGGCATGGCTCAGCCCTCCACCACGGTGACGCCCATCGAACGGGCCGTGCCTTCGATGACTCGCATCGCGGAATCGACGCTCCCCGAGTTCAGGTCGGCCAGTTTCTCCTGCGCGATCTTCCGCACCTGCGCCTTCGTGATCGTGCCCACCTTGTCCTTGTTCGGCACGCCAGAACCCTTCTCGATCCCCGCGGCCTCCTTGATCAGCACCGACGCCGGCGAACTCTTGATCTCAAAGGTGAACGAGCGGTCGGAGTAGACCGTCACGATGCACCCCACCAGTTTCCCGCCCAACTTGGCCGTCGCCGCGTTGAACTGCTGGATGAACTGGCCCGGGTTGACCCCATTCGCGCCCAACACCGGCCCCAGAGGCGGCGCAGGCGTGGCCGTCCCGCCGGGGGCCATCAACTTGAACGACTTGACGACTTCTTTCTTCTTGGCCATCGGACTCCACCTCCCACCGGCCCCGGGCAATCGCCCGGCTCAGACCCGCCCCGGCCAGGGGTGCGGGCAGGCTTGGTGGTGCAACCGGCACCGATTTGTCGGCACGGACCCGCCGTCCGCGCAGAGCCGGAACGATAGCCGCGTGGGAGGGGCGGGCAAGGGGACATGCCGCCCAGCAGTTCCGACCCCTCGCGGCCCTTCGCGGGCGGATTAGTCCCGGAAATCCCTGCCCCGGACACCGTCGATGGTGTGGATAACTCGGATGCCGAAGAGCGTGCCTCCGAGCCAGAATCCATTGCCTTGGGGGTAGGGCCTGGTCAGACTGTCAATGCGCGCGTGCCGCGTGGAGCCATCGACAAATCCGACCGGGGTGTGGCTCGCGGCACGGGCGTGCTCAAACGTCTTCGGTAAGAGCGACAACAGCTCGGCAATCATCCCCTTTTCGCCGGTCCAGACGACGTCGTGCACACCGGTCGCGCGGAGTTGGTCGAACGTGTAGGTTCGCTTCGAGGGGTTCCAGAACGCGGGATCCGCGACGAAGGACATCGAGTACGCGTAGTATGAGAATCCTCCGCTTCCCTCCTTGTAGAAGGGGGGGGTGAAGATTTCCGTGTCGGCCCTGCCGCCGTAGTACTCATCGATCATCGGAAGGTGCCAGAACGGGTACAGGCTGAAGTACTGAACGTCGACCGCGAATCCGCCGCCCTCGAGGCGCGTCGTGCCCTCCCTCGGCTCGACGAAGTACGGAAACATGCCGCGCCAGTCGCCCGTGTAGGCGAGCATATTGGCGGCGTGCATCCGAACGTTGCTGAGCGACTTGGCATCCCACGCGCGTTCGCGCACCCCTCTGAACATGGGAAAAGCGACGCCCACGAGCGCAGCGACCACCGCGAGAGCGACGATCAACTCAATCAGGCTCATGCCTCGTTCGGTTGCCTGTGGTCCTTTACGCATCGTATGGCCCCGGTTTGTCGGTCGGCGACGGTCGCCATCGCACCACGAGTCCCACGCCGATGCCGAGAGCAAGAATGCCATTGCGCACGACGATCGCCGGAACCTCCCGACGAATCCTGAGATAATCGCCGAGCGTGCCGAGGCAACCGCACTCGGGCGGTTCGAGGAAGATGGCATGCGAAACATAGAGACCCGTCGCGGCCACAAGAAAGTCCAACGCAAGCCACAACACGACTGGTCGCACGACCCCGGCAAACCAGGCGCACGCCAAACCCAGCTCCACAATCGGTACCAAGAACGCAAGGGCACCGATCGACCAGCGAGGAAGCAGGCTCCAAGTACTGAGCGATCGCTCGAACGTGGTAACATCGATCAGTTTCAGCACTCCGGCCACGCCGATCAGTCCGACCGCTACAGGGCGGCCACTCGGCACAAGCGATGCATGATCGCGGCTCCAGGCTCAGTTCTCGCCGCCACCTCCGCCGCACGACGCGCCCCATGCGATCTGGCAGATAACGGTCGTGTTGATCGTGATGGCTTCGCAGATCTCAGGGTCTTCGCTCGGTTGCCACACTTTCACCGCACACTGCCTGGGCGGGAAGAGCGAGGTCGCGAGTTGAACACCGGGAGTCGCCTGCGTCACACGATCACACGGGGAGATGCTCGCGATGATCTCCGGCTCGGGGCAACTCGGATCGTGATGCTGTTCGATGATCCGCGTACACGAGTTTGCGTCTTGTAACTGCGTCCAGCAGTTCTGCCCCACGACGGCCGCCGCCGTCACGACCATCGCCAGCGCGCTCGCGATGACCCCGTACACGCGACCCGATCCAAGCGTCACCTTGTGCATAATGATCCTCCTTCCTTCGGTCAGTTCGAAACCGAGCGACGTACCCGCCACGCGAGTACACCGAGCGAAACGATGCCGGCAGCCACAAGCCATCCAGCGTACACCCTGACAGGGGAACGTCTTGTTCGCCACGAGCTAGAGATCGGCTCGGAGGTATATTCCCCGGCATCGTTCGCTATGAGGAATACGTCCTTTCCGGGGCGATAGTCCGCCATTGAGGCCGGTTGTACGGCACCTCGCACCGGGTCGTCCCCCGCTAGTTCGGGGATCCTCGCGAGAGCGGCAAACTCCTCGCTCCGCACTCGCCCTGTCTCCAACAACGTGAGCCGACGGAGGAGTTCTCCGTCTGATCGGTGAAGGCTGACCGCTCCCCCCAGGACGCCATGCCCGCCCTCCACGTTCCGCCAGTCGCGGAATTCGAGCCGCAAACCAACACGGTTGGGATACTTCTTCGACTTGGTGACGACACGGCTGTCCAGGAGCAGAATGCCGTTCTGATGCAGGCGGCCTCGCCACTCAGCGACCATCTCGCCGTTCTCTGACTCCGCGATTCCTATCCAGTCAGATCCGTCCCAAATCGCCCTCATCGGCCGAAGGCTCGCACAAACTCCCTCGGCCATGCCGGCGTACCTGATGAGACGGTAGTGGTCCATGATCTCATTGGCAGCTTGCGAGTAGTTTCGGCCGTAGGGCCTTTCGTGCGGATCAACGACAGCCAACTGTCCGGGGGAGAGCGACCAGACTGCCTTCGGGGTGCTGACCCGGTCCCAGTACGGGAGGTCGTCTATATTCATGTCGGAACTGAGACGCCAGCGGTCCGGATCAAGGTGCCAAAGTCTGTATTCGGTCCGATCGGGACCACGTTCGACGACACGGCGAGCGATCGCGAGCCGAAATCGATCCGGGTGATCGGGCTTGCCTTCCACGGCAGCCTCAAGTTCTGCAACGCGTGCCGGCGTAGCCCAGAAGCCCGTTTCCTCGGCGTATGACAAAAAGGAGCCGTCTGGAACTCTCGCAGCTTGCGCGAGCCGCCATTGCTCTTTGAACCAATCGAGGCTGCCAACCTCCTGTCCTCGAACACTTGGCAACACCGCAACTAATGCGATGAGCAGGGCTCCTGTCACTAGGTAATCACCTCGCATGCCCACGAACATACCAGGGGGCATGGGTACCTTTCAACCCCGCCCCGGGAACCCCACCGCCGCCGAAAGCCGGTCGTAGACCTCCGACTCCAGGCCCGACTCGCGGGCACGCTCAAGCACACGCCGTGCCGCCGCCGCTCGGCCGTCGGCGTGCAGCAGCACCGTCGCCGCGAGCCAGCCCGAGGCCGAGTTTGCACGCGCGGCGTAGTGCATCGAGCGGTCGATCATGCTCCGCGCCCGGCCCGGTCGGCCCGCGAAGAGGTCGAGGTCGGCCGCGTTGCCGGCGAGCGTCGGGTCCGTGCCATAGGCGAGCGCGAGCACGGCCGCGCCCTGGGCCGGGTCGCCGGACTCGATCAGCGCAAGGCCGAGCAGACGCATGGCAGTCGCGTCCTCGGGGTCGTCGCGCAGGTGCTCGCGCAGGGCCGCGACGGCCTCCTGCGACTGCTCGAAACGCAGCAGCACGCGCGCACGCTCGATGGGCGTGAGCGGCTCGGGCTGCGCGGCCGGCTGAGCGGGCTGCGTGACGTACACGATCTGCGGCGGCGCAGTCAGCGTGCCATCAATCGGGTAGCGCGGGTAGTAGCCGTTCCACCGGTCGTAATACCGCGTGTACGGATAGCGCGGATAGACGTAGCGGTAGCCCGGGACGGTGACCCACCGGCCGTCGATGAGTTGCACGGGGTCGGAGCCGAGGCGGGCGTCGATCGACCAGCGGTCGCCGGAGTACGAGGCGTTCAGCCGGAAGCCCGACTCCTGCACGTACACGCGCCGGCCGGTCGTGAAGATCACGGGCGAGCCGACCACCGCGGGCACGCTCACCGAGCGGATTGGCGTCGCGTCCGAGCCGCGCTCCATCGGCAGCGACCGGTTGAAGCCGTAGACGTTCGGCAGCGTGACGCGCACCCCCCCGGTCCTGGGCTGGGTGTGCTGAGCCACAGCGGGCGCAACGGCCATCGCGCCGAGAAGCACGCACGCCGGGATTGCGGTTGAGCGGAGCATCGCGGCCTCCTTGCTTGGGGGGGAACCGCTCCCTCGCGGTCGCGGCTCGTTTCGTGCGATCCGCGGGTGTGTCCTGACAAGTTTACCGGCGCGGGGCCGCCCAGGCGGCAGCGATCCGGGCCGCGAGGTCGGCGTCCAGCCCCGCCTGCTCGCCCTTGCGGAGCAGATCGAGGGCACGCCCGGTGTTGCCCATGGCGTGCACCGAGAACGCCGCGGCAAGGTACGCCTCGCCCGTGCGGGCACGCTCGGCGTGGGGCACGAGGGCCTGCGTCAGTTTGCGACGGTCGGCCGTGCGGGGGAGGAGATCGTCGAGCAGGTCCGCCCGCCCGACCAGTTCGCCGTCGATCCAGAGCGCCTCCGCGATCGACGCCACGCCGCTCGCCGCTTCGCCCGCGAGCGCGGCCGCAATCCCCATCGCAAACCCGGCCTCCGCGTCCTCCGGATCGTTGGAGAGGTGGTCGCGAAGCGCGGCCCGCGCGTGCGCCGCTCGACCCTCGGCCAGCATCGCCAACCCGCGCTCGCGTGCGGCCGGCGGCTGGACGCGCGGCGCCTCCCCGCTCGGCGGGGTGTAGTACGACTGGAGCGTCATGTCGGGCATCGTGTGGATGCCGCCGTCAAACGGGCCGTGGTCGATGGAGTTGTCGAGCATGCGGCGATCAGGAACGCCGGTCCGTGAGGTGCCCGTCGAAGTGGTGCCGGGCGCGTGCCGACCCTCGCGCAGCGCGCTGATCGCGCGGGCGATCTCGGCCTCACTTGCCTCGCGTGGCGTCTGCATCGTGGCGGGAAGGGGCGTTCCATCGCGGCTGCTCGTGTCCGGCTGCGGAAGTTCGGGAGCGAACGGATTGGCGAAGCGCGTCGGCATGGGCGGTGTGAGCCGGCCGTTCCCGTTCGGGCCCCCGATGCGCGGGTAGTGCCTCGGCAGCGCGGGGTAGCGCTTCGGCATCAAGACCACACCCTCTTCGATCCGAGGCGCCCGCTCCGGCAGCCGCACGCCGCCGCTGGTCGGGTAGCGCGTCGTCTTCTTCGGCTCGTCCTGCTGGGCGGACGCCGTGCCGACGGCGACCATCAGTCCTGCGAGCGCCACGATCAGTCCGACTCTCTTCATGGCTCGGCTCCGCGGCTGGCGGGCAGCCAGCCCCCGCCCCTCGCGTTCCCATCCGCCAGAAACACCCTTCCGGTTGCCCCGAAGCAGCCCGTGGGGCACTCCGGCTGCCCGGACACGGTATCGTCTCCACTCTATGACCAGACTGACCTCGAAGTTCGGCCTCGGGACGGCACGGGCGTTGACCGTTGCGTGCGTCCTGCTTGCCAGCCTGACCGCCGGGTGCGGCGGGCGCACTGTCCTCGGGGGCGGGTCGGTACGCGTCGAGTCGATCGACGAGGGGACCGCGCTTCGCCCCACCCTGCGCTTACGAGCCTACCAGGCTCATGACAAGAACACCGCCGACATCTACCTCACCGACCTGACGCCCGAGCAACTCGAGCCGACCGTCGATCCGACGACGCTCGCAGGCAGCATCGTCCACGTCCACATGTTCATCCGCCCCAGGCCCGGGCGCACGCCCATCGAGGGCACCGCGTCGACAGCCGCCATCCGCCACGTCGTGCTCGCCAACGGCGAGGTGGGCGTCTACAGCGGGGGGGGGTTCATGCTCCCGTCCGGCAACGCGGGCGACGGGCGGTTCGGCGGGCGCATCTCCCGGGCGTCGCTCAAACTCACCCGCGCAACGGACGGCTTCAACGACCTCCTCGGGGCCGCCGAGTTCTCGGGCAGCATCTCCGCCCCGCTCGACGACGCGATGGCCGCGAAGATCGAGGCCCTCCTCGAAGAGGCCGCCGCGCAGACGAGGCCGAGGTGATTTCAGGTTGTGTATCGCGGTTCAAGGAGCGCGCCCGCCGCGTCTCGGTACAGCGTGCGCAGCATCCCCGCGTCCAGCGACAGCCCCCGCAGGGTCGGCGCTCTCATCGCGTCGTGTCGTGCCGGGCCTTCCAGCATCAGGTCGGGGTCGGCGATCGGGCTTTCCCCCTCGTAGCCGGTCTCGAACATCGTGCGCAGCGTCCAGTACCGGCTCGCGTACAGGTCGAACGCCTCTTCCTCGCTGCTCGCCTGGTCGGCCTTGATGCTCGGCACGCCCGACTTGTCCGGCGTCAGGTGCGTCTCCATCGTCACGATGTCCGAGCCGAAGAGCACACGCCCCCGCCACCGCGACAGGAACGCCCGCACCCGCTCCGGCTCGTGCCGGCCCAGGGCGCGCACGACCCACTTCGTCGCAGAAGTGTCCAGGTACAGGTTCGCGTGCCGGTCGAGCAGCCCGTCAAGGAAGCCGAGGTCCTCGGGCCACCCGCCCATGTGGGCCGCGATCACCGACCCCGCGAAGCGGTCGAGCAGGCGTTCGAGCGATTCGTACTGCTGCCGCTTCGTGCCGTAGCGGGCCGAGTCGGCGTAGCGAGTGCGGAACCAGACATCCGGGTCGGCGACGTGGACCATGAGCATCATGCCCAGGCGCTCCGCCGCCTCGACCGCGCGCAGCCGCCAAGGGCTGTCGAACGCGACGACGTCGTCCGGCTCGCCCTCGACGTAGTCGCGCAACGCGGGCGCGCCCCAGAGTTTCACCATCCGCGCCCCGAACCGCTCGTGCCACTCGTGGACCTGCTCGACGAAACGCTCGCGGTGCACGGCCGCGCGGTCCGGGTGCCCCCACTCCGGGAACGCGATGAAACGCGCTCGCTCGCCGAGGGCGGCGCGGACGGCCTCCGCCTCGCTCAGCCGGCTCTGCGTATACACCGCCGCGACGCCGAAGAGGTCGCACACTTCGCCGAAGAGCGCGGCGGCCCGCGCCCCGTTCACGTGGCAGTGCGCGTCGATGATCGAAACCGGGGGCGGCCCCAGCCGTTCCGCTTCGCGCCGATAATCCAGGCACAGCCGGTTGGCCGGCGTCGGCGTGCGACGCGGGTCACGGATCAGGTCGCTCACACGCAGGCTCCCCGGCACGCGCCATGATAGACGACCCCACCACCACGCCCGTGGGACGCCGCGTCGTCCTCGCCCACGACTGGCTCTGCGGACGGCGCGGCGGGGAGGCCGTCCTCGAACGAATCGCCGCGGTCCTCCGCGAGCGGCACGAGGTCGTGGCCGTGCTCACCATGTTCGACGACGGGTCGAGCATCGGACCCGCCGTCGATGCGCTCCCGCGGATCGTCTGGCCCGGGGGGCGTGTGCCTGGCGCCCAGCGGCTGCGCCGGTGGATGCTCCCGCTCTATCCCGAGGCCGTGCGATGGCTCTCCGGCCGCCTCGCTCGCCTGCACGACGAGCGGCCGATCAACCTCGTGGTGTCCAGCAGTTCCGCGGCGATCAAGGGGCTGCGTCCGCCGCGCAGCGTGCCGCACGTCTGCTACTGCCACGCCCCGGCCCGCTACGTCTGGTCGGTCGAAGATGAGTACGCCGTGGGCCGCTCGCCCGGCGACGCCCTGCGCACGCTCGGACTGCGGGCGGTCGGGCCGCTCTACCGCGCGTGGGACCGGCGCACAGCAGCGAACGTCACGCGGTTCGTCGCCAACTCGTCGCACACGGCGGACGAGATCGCACGCTGCTACGGACGCGAGGCGACGGTGGTGCCCCCGCCCGTACGCACGGGGTTCTTCACGCCGGACCCCGGCGTCCCGCGCGAGCCGTTCTGGCTCTTCGCCGGCGCGCTGGAGCCGTACAAGCGCGCGGACCTGGCCATCGAGGCCGCGCGATGGGCAGGCGTGCGGCTCGTGGTCGTGGGGGGGGGGTCGATGGTGCGTTCGCTCCGCACGACGGCGAGACGACTCCCGGATGGCGCGGTCGAGTTCGCGGGACGAGTGAGCGACGAACGCCTGCGAGACCTCTACCGACGCGCACGCCTGCTCCTCTTCCCCCAGGTCGAGGACTTCGGCATCACCGCGGTCGAGGCCCAGGCCTGCGGCTGCCCCGTCGTCGCCCGCCGCGCCGGCGGAGCGCTGGACACCGTGATCGAAGCGCGAACCGGCGCGTTCTTCGACCGCCCCGAACCTGCCGCCATCGCCGAAGCCGCGGGACGATGCCCGATCGGTGCGGAGACGGTGTGCCGGCAGAACGCGGACAGGTTCAACGAGGACACGTTCGACACGTCCTTGGCAGGTGAGATCGACAAGCTTCCCGCGCGGTGACCGCTCGGTTGCCCCGTCGCACGTCGCTCGCCTCACTACGATGCACTCATGCTGCAGCAGTTTGACCCGCGGAACCGCGACATCCTGGTGAACATCAACGGCAGGCTCGTGCACAGGGACGAGGCGGGGGTATCGCCGTTCGACTCGGCGGTGCAGGGCGGGGACGCGGTGTGGGAAGGGCTGCGGGTGTACGAGGGGCGCATCTTCCGGCTTACGGAGCACCTGGACCGGCTGCGGGGGAGCGCGCTGGCGCTGGCGTTCGAGACGATCCCGAGCCATGCCGAGATCACGGAGCAGGTGCGGCGGACGCTGGAGGCGAACGGGATGCGCGACGGCGTGCACATCCGGCTGACGCTGACGCGGGGCGTGAAGGTGACGAGCGGGATGGACCCGCGACTGAACCGGAGCGGGCCGACGCTGATCGTGCTGGCGGAGCACAAGCCGCCGGTGTACGGGTCGGGGGGGATCTCGCTTGCGACGAGCAGCGTGCGGCGGTTCCCGCCGGACTGCCTGGACCCGAAGATCCACCACTGCAATCTGATCCAGTCGATCCTGGCGAAGATCGAGGCGACGAACGCGGGAGCGGACGATGCGCTGATGCTGGACGTGCGCGGGTTCGTGGCGGAGACGAACGCGACGCACGTGTTCATCGTGACGCGGGGGAAGGTGGAGACGAGCCGAACGGTGGCGTGCCCGGAAGGGATCACGCGGGCGGCCGTGCTGGGGCTGTGCCGCGCGCACGGGATCGCGCACGAGGAGCGGGATATCTCGCTCGCGGAGGTGTACCGGGCGGACGAGGCTTTTTGCACGGGGACGATGGGGGAGATCGCGCCGGTGGTGAAGGTGGACGGGCGGACGATCGGTGCGGGCGAGGGCGGGCCTGTGACGCGACGGATTCAGGGGCTGTTCAGGGAGTTGACGGCGAGGGAGGGGGAGCGGGTGGTGGAGTGAGGTCGGGGGGACGATGGTCCTGAAGAAGCGCGGCGTCGGCTCGAATGCCTGAGTCGTTGTGCGGAGCGTTATGACGATTTCCCGTGGCAGCCGCAGGAGGGGCCGCAGGGGGTTCGGGTCTGGTGCTCGGGGGGGCACTCGGCGCGGGGGCCGAGGAGGCGGTCGATCTTGGCCTGCAGGTAGACGTTGTGGTGTTCGAGGTGCCAGGTGGTGCCGACGACGACGTCGCGGAGGGTGATGCGGCCGCGCTCGGGGTGCATGGCGGGTCGGGACCACTGCTCGGGGGAGAGGGCCGTGAGGAGTTCGGTGGTCCATCGGCGGAGGGTGTGGATGGCGGCGACGAAGCCGGCGACGGGCTGGGCGAGGTCGGGGGTGTAGAGGGGGCTGTCGGCGAAGGCCAACTCGTCCCAGACGGCGAGGACGGGGTTGTCCTCGGCGAGGAGGCGGCGGATTCGGAAGGTCATGACGAGTTCGGCGTCGGCGAGGTGGCCGAGGAGGACGCGGACGGGCCAGCGGCCGACGGCGGAGTCGGGAAGGAAGGCGGTGTCGAGTTGGGCGTCGTCGAGGTCGAAGAGGCGGGGGTCGAAGTTCTCGACGCCGCGGCGATAGCGGAGGATGAGGGAGGGGTTGTCGAGGGCGTCGATCTCGCGGCCGATCTCGGGGTGGCCGGCGACCGCGCCGATGGGTGTGGATGAGGTGGTCATGGCACATCCTTGGCACGACGGCACGATGGGACGAGCAGCCTGCACTCCGAAGAAGCGTTGTCCATGTCACCAGAACGGGATAGGCCAGTGCTCCTCGCTCTCCGAAGCAACGGCGAGCGTGATCGGGTACCACTGCGCGGCTGCGGTGTCATAGTAGAAGTGCATCCGGATGTGACCGCTTGAACCATCCGTGAATCTGACGCCGAAGGAAACAAACGCCGACTGGGGAGAGTCGTGCAGTTCCATGCCGCGTGCGTAGGAGAGACGCCCGCCGGCGGGGATCCAGCTCGTGAGTTGGCCGCGTACCGAGTGGTACGGCCAATGGCGGTCCTGGCCGATGACAACGGCCATACCTCTGCCCAGAACGAGTGACTCGGGAGCGATTGCCTGAAGGGCCATGAGGCGCGCGGGCGAGGATTCCCATAGCTCCAAGAAGAGGCGTGTTTCCTGCCCATCTTCGTTCTCTCGCGAGTCGATCAACCCGGAGATCACCCAGCCCTCTCTTAATGACTGCATCATCGCGATGTCGGGCGAACTGTTCCTCAGCTGCATCGCAAGGATGTATGGAGAGGGGTCTCCTGTTATGACCGATGTCATTGCGCTGCACGCCAGCCCGTGGAGAAGGTGCGGTTGCTCGATTGGCGTGTCGCAGTCGGCGAGCTGGGCACTGAGGCGATCGCAGAGGTCAGTCGCTGTCTGTCTGCGATCCTCGGTGCTCGCGCCGACGGGTCGCATCGATCCGGTCACACGCTCGGCATCGGCGGCGTTGCCCTGGCCTGATTGTCCTTCCGGCGTACTGTTCGTTGCTGAGCTCCCGCTATTGATGACAAACGCGACGACACTGACCAGCGCAATGGTCAGTGCAGCCATCGCGCGAGCCATGGACGGCTTGGTCACGGAGTACTCCTTATCCTGGATTCAAACAGAATGACGAACCGCTTTACGACGACGAGAGACAGCGGGGAGTCGACGGCGGACTCATCTGCCTACCGTCAACGCAGTACTGGCTCGACGAGCAGCAGGTGTTCTGCGAGGTTCCGTTGTCGCAGTTTACCCATCCGCAGCACTTCTGGCTGTTGTAGCACCATCCAGCGGTCACCCAGCCGTACGAGCATTGGGCGCCGCACGTCTTGGCGCCCACGAACGCGGAATCGAGGGCACCGTCGGTGATGCCGACGTACGGATCATCGAGCGATGACGAGTATCCGGCGGCGCCGAGCGCACACGCGGCGGTGAGGAGCGAGGCAACCGACAGGATGCGGTTCTTCATGACATGTATCTCCGTTGAGGGACAACTTCGCTCGCCATCAACGCCGATGGCGACAATAGGACCAACAGAACAGCGTTCTTGACCAGTGCGGGAGCCAGCGGCATCGCCCAGCCGAGACACGGGCATGTGTCAACACCTCGGACGCCCGCTGCGAACACCAAAACGCCGGTCATCGAGATCAGAAAGAGAATCGTGGCGGGGCGCACGACGCGAAGAGCGAAGCCGCCAAGAAGCATCGAACCGAGTACCCATTCGCCGATCGCCACGGAGTATGCGACAGTGACAGGGGTTGCGCCAACCCAACCCGTAACTTGCGTCACGAACCCCGCCGCTTCGCCGATGCGAAACGCCTTCAGCACGCGCTGATGATGAAGAATGCTCCTACACCAACATCACCCACAAGCGTGACATACGCGATTACTCGCCTCGATCGCCCAGCACGAGGACGGGATCGGGGGGGGGGGGCAGGAGGGAGGCTCAAGTCCATGACATACGGTACCACGACCCGGAGCACCCTGCAAATCTCCAATCGCCCCGAACAACCTGCTAACGACTGCTGCCCCCCTGCCGCTGATCCGGCCGCCCACTAGGCTTTGAGCATGAGTGAACGCCGCCTGGCCCTGCGGGTCGTGACGATGCCGCGGGAGACGAACCAGTACGGGACGATCTTCGGCGGTGTGATCCTGAGTTACATCGACCAGGCCGGGTTTGTGGAGGCTCGGCGGCACGGGCAGCACCGGTGGGTGACGGCGTCGATGGACCGGGTGGACTTCACGGCCCCGGTCCACCTGGGGGACATCGTGTCGTTCCACACCGAGACGGTGCGGATGGGGACGAAGAGCGTGACGGTGCGGGTGGAGGTGGAGGCGGAGCGGTACTCGACTGGGGAGACGGTGGCGGTGACGAGCGCGACGGTGACGCTGGTGTCGGTGGATGCGAGCGGGCGGCCGATCCCGTTCCGGGAGAGGCCGACGACAGGGGGGTGAGGAATCGGGTAGACTGGGGCAATGTCGGGGGCGATGTTCGTGGAGATCGGGCGGACGGGGCCTGCGCTGGTCGGGCGGGTTGTGTCGTCGAAGGTGACGGAGCGCGAGGCGCCGATCATCGAGGCGGAGTTGAGCGGGTCGGCGGAGGGCGGCGAGTGGCGGATGGTCGTGGACCTGACGGAGGTGGGGATGCTGGCCTCGGCGGGGCTGGGGATGCTGGTGACGCTGCACCGCAAGTGCCGGGAGAACAGCGGGAAGATGGCGATCTGCGGGGTGAGCGAGGACATCCTGGGCGCGCTGAAACTGAGCCGTCTGGACCGGATGCTGGTCATCAAGAAGGACCTCGACGCGGCGGTGAAGGCGGTCGGGTGAGCGGCGGGGCGGCGCGGCTTTGCGTGATGATCAGCGGGGGGGGGCGGACGCTCCTCAACATTGCGGACGAGATCGACGCGGGGCGGCTGCGGGCGACGGTCGCGCTGGTGATCGCGTCGCGCGCGTGCCGGGGTGCGGAGCGGGCGCGGGAGCGGGGGTTCGAGACGGTCGTGGCGCCGGGGGAGATCGGGCGCGATGCGCTGGGCGCGATGCTGGAGGAGCGGGCGATCGACTGGGTCGTGCTCGCGGGGTATCTGCGGTATGTGCACGTGCCGGAGCGGTATCGCGGGCGGATCGTGAACATCCATCCCGCGCTGCTGCCGGCGTTCGGTGGGAAGGGGATGTACGGCGAGCGCGTGCACGCGGCGGCGCTGGCGTCGGGGGCGACGGAGACGGGGTGCACCGTGCACCTGGTGGATGAGGAGTACGACCACGGGCCGATCGTGATGCAGGCGCGGTGCCCGGTGCTGCCGGGGGACAGCGTGAAGACGCTGGCGAAGCGGGTGTTCGAGTTGGAGTGCGAGGTGTATCCCGAGGCGTTGAGGCGGTTGATCGAGGGGAAGGCCTGAGAGCGCGGCCGCCGCTGCAACCGGTCGATAGGATTGGGCGGAAGGCAGTGTGCGATGCGAGGGATTCGCGGGATTGCGGGCGTTGCGGTTGTGCTGGCCGCGTTGGCGGCGTGCGCGTGGCCGTGTGCCGCGGTCGGGCAGGATGAGGGCGGGTCGCTGGAGGAGCGTGCGATCCGGGCGTTCGCGGCGGGGGACTACGAGGCGGCGGAGGCCGCGCTTCGGCGGCAACTGGAAGACGATCCGGGCAACTTCGTGGCGATGTACAACCTCGCGTGCGTGCGGGCGATGCGCGGGGACACGGGCGAGGCGGGGGAGATGCTGATCCGCGCGGTCGAGCACGGGTTCGCGGACGTTCGGCAGTTGACGCACGACCCGCACCTCGCGCCGCTGCGGGGCGACGCGCGGTACCAGGCGATCGTGCAGCGGTGGGACGAGATTCTCGAGCGCAGGGCGGGGACGGACCTCGAACGCGCGCGGGAGCGGTTCGGGGGGGGGTATCTGTACGAGCGCGACGATCGGCTGCGGCTGCTGTTCGCGTCGGGGTTCACTCCGGAGACGACGGCGCAGTGCCGGGCGGAGGTGGAGCGCATCTACGAGTGGGTGATGGCGGAGGTGTTCGGGGAGACGCACGGGGAACTGGCGGGGGCGAACGACGCGTGGGTGCTGGTCGCGCTGCCGACGCGGCGGGACTTCGAGCGGTGGGCGGTGGAGACCTACGGCCCGGCGGCGCGGGGGTACACGCAGGGGATCGGCGGGCACTACAACCACGACACGAAGCAACTGGTGACGGGGGACCTCGGGGCGAGCCTGCGGCACGAGTTCATGCACGTGCTGCACTGGCGGAGCACGACGCGGCTGGGGCAGATTCATCCGGTGTGGGTGCAGGAGGGGCTGTGCTCGCTGGTCGAGGATTACGACCCCGGGCCGGACGGGCGGCCCGTGCCGGTGGCGTCGTGGCGGACGAACCAGGCGCGGTTTCTGGCGGAGGCGGGGAAACTGCTGAAGGTGCGCGACCTGGTGTCGGTGCCGCGGGAGCACTTCACGGGGACGAGGCCGCTGGCGTTCTACGGGCAGGCGCGGACGCTGTTTCTGTTCCTGCACTCGCGCGGCCGGCTGGCGGCGTGGTACAAGCATTTCACGGAGCACTTCCGGGAGGATCCGACCGGGCTGGCATCGCTGGAGGCCGCGCTGGGCATGTCGGCGGAGGAGATCGACGCGGAGTACCGGCGCTGGCTGCTGTCGCTACCGAAGGTGCCGGAGGAGGTGCGCGTCGGGTCGGCGTCGCTGGGGGTGCAGATCGACGCGACGGGGACGGGCGAGGGGCTGGCGATCAGCGCGTTCGTGCCCCGGAGCGCGGCGGGCGGGCTGCGCGTCGGCGACGTGATCACGCACGTGGACGGGCGGGCGGTGCGTGACTACTACGAGTTGGTGCGGGTGCTGGCGCAGCGCTCGCCGGGGCAGACGGTGGAGGTGGGGTATCGGCGCGGGCGGCTGCACGGGACGGCGGAGGTGACGCTCAGGCGCGCGGAGTGACGATGGAAAGCGAGGACCGCTCCCTTACGGTCGCGGCTCGTTGATGGTGGGAATGCGAGGACCGCTCCCTTACGGTCGCGGCTCGTTGATGGCGAGTTGAACGCTCCGGGTTGCCTGGTTCAGTCGAGGAGGTGGGTGAGGGCGTCGACAAAGCGCTGGAAGCGTTTGGGGGACTTTTCGGCCCAGACGGAGCATCCGGCGGCGTCGATGATCTTCTCACTGATGCGGCCGAGGAGCACCTGCGCGGGGGCGGTGCGCGTGTGGGTGCCGAGGACGAGGAGGTCGAGGCGCTCTTCGAGTGCGAGGGCGGGGATGCGCGAGGCGGGGAGGCCCTCCTCGATGCGGACGCGGACGGCGACGCCGGGCGCGACGCGGGCGACGCGGGCGATCATTTCGTCGGCGCGTTCGCGCAGGGCGTGGGCGATCTTCTCGCAGGCCTCTTCCCAGGTGAGGACCATGTGGTAGCCGCTGGGGACTTCGTAGGAGCCGAGGAGGACGACCTCGGGGACGGCGAGGCGCGAGGCGACCTCGGCGGCACGGATGAGGAACTCGTCGTTGTCGGCGTGGAGGTCGCAGGCCATGCCGACGCGCTGGATGTCGCCGCGGAACTCTGGGAGGGCGACGACGACACTGACGGGCGAGGCGCGGAGGAGGCGATCGGCGACGCTGCCGAGCCGGCCGCGCTTGAGGCCGCCCTTGCCGTAGCGTCCGACGACGATGAGGTCGGCGTGGAGTTTGGCGCGGAGGGCGAGGATTTCGGATTCGGGGTCGCCGCGGAGGACGTGGAGGGTGACGCCCTCGGTGATGCCGTGCGATTGGCAGAAGAGGCGGAGTTCCTCCTCGGCCTGCTGGACGTGCTTCTCGGCGAGACCGGGGATGGCGCGTTCGGTAACCTCTGAGACCGGCTCGACGACGTGGACGAGGTGGAGTGCCGCGCCGTAGCGGCGTGCGAGGAGTTGCGCGGTGACGACGCCGCCGATGGACTCGGGGGTGAGTCCGGAGCCGACGAGGATGGTCTTGATCTGGCGGAGTGAGTCTGTGGGCATGGCGTCCTCCGTGTCCGCCCCCGGCCGGGACCGAACGGTATGGCCTTATCGACCGTCGGCGGGCCAAGGCTGCACGCGCTGGGGGCTGAGAGGGGGCGTGCGGGGGCGGTTTGCGTTCGGGGTTCGCCTATGATGGCTCGACCGCCGCGTGTGTGGCGGGAATCCCCCCACTGCGACCCTCCCCCCGCATGCGAAGCCGCCCGCGATGACCGACCCGACGCCGCGCATCCGCAACTTCTCGATCATCGCCCACATCGACCACGGCAAGTCCACGCTGGCGGATCGGCTGTTGCAGGCGACGAACGCCGTCTCCGCGCGCGAGGCCCGCGAGCAGATGCTCGACTCGATGGACCTGGAGCGAGAGCGTGGGATCACGATCAAGGCGTCGGCGGTGACGGTGATGCACCGGCACGTGCCCGGCACGAAGGCCGACGAACTGGAGGCGGACTACGAGGAGCCGACCGACGAGGAAGGCCGGCACCGAACGCGCAAGGGGTCGGCGGAGGAGCACGGCGAACTCTTCATGCTCAACTTCATCGACACGCCGGGGCACGTGGACTTCAACTACGAGGTGTCGCGGGCGCTCAAGGCGTGCGAGGGCGCGCTGCTGGTGGTGGACGCGACGCAGGGCGTCGAGGCGCAGACGGTGGTGAACGCACTGCTTGCGATCGGGCAGGACCTCGAGATCATCCCGGTGCTGAACAAGATCGACCTGCCGTCGGCCCGCGCTGACGAGGTGGCGATGGAGGTCGAACAGGTGCTGGGTTTCGCGGCGGAGGACTGCCTGCTGGTGTCGGCGAAGACGGGGGAGGGCATCCGCGAGTTGCTGGCGGCGATCTGCGAGCGTCTGCCCGGGCCGCGCCCGCCGCAGACGCGCAAGACGCGGGCGCTGATCTTCGACGCGGTGTACGACGACTACCGGGGCGTGATCGTGTACGTGCGGGTGTTCGATGGTCGGCTGCGCGTTGGCGAGAAGGTCCGCATGATGGGGCTGGGGCGGACGCACCAGGTGACGGAACTGGGGAAGTACACGCCCAAGGCGCTGAAGGTGCAGGAACTTGGGCCGGGGGAGACCGGTTACCTGGTCGCGGCGATCAAGACGCTGGGCGACGTGCGCGTGGGCGACACCATCACGCTGGAACTGGACCCGGCGGAGGAGCCGCTGGAGGGGTACCAGCCGCCGCGGCAGATGGTGTTCTGCGACTTCTACCCCGCGACGAGCGAGAAGAAGGGGAACGACTTCGAGGAACTGCGCGAGGCGATGGAGAAACTGAGCCTGAACGACTCGTCGTTCACGTTCCAGGCGGTGCACTCGGAGGCGCTGGGGTTCGGGTTCCGGTGCGGGTTCCTGGGGCTGCTGCACATGGAGATCGTGCAGGAGCGGCTCCGGCGGGAGTTCGACATGGACATCATCGCCACGTACCCCAGCGTGGTGTACCGGGTCCGGATGACGGACGGCACGGAACGGGAGGTGGACAATCCGGCGCTCCTGCCGGACGTGACGTATATTGACACCATCTTCGAGCCCATGGTGAAGACGTTCGTGATCTGCCCGGGCGAAAACATCGGGGATCTGATGGGGCTGATCTCCGAGAAACGCGGGGTGATCGCCCAGACCGAGACGCTGGACGCCCGGCGCGTGATGATGACATGCCGGATCCCGATGAACGAGATCCTCATTGATTTCCACGACCGCATCAAATCCATCACCCGCGGGTACGGCTCGATGGACTACGAGCCCGACGGTTATGAGGCCAGCGAGATGGTGAAGCTCGACATGATGGTCAACGGCGAGGTCATGGAGGCCTTCTCCAGCCTGGTGCACCGCAGCAAGGCGGAGCACCGGGGCCGCCTGCTGGCCGCCAAGCTCCGGGACGTGATCCCGAGGCAGCAGTTCCAGGTGGCGATCCAGGCGGCCATTGGCGGGAAGATCATCGCCCGGGAGACCGTCAGCGCCCTGCGGAAGGACGTTACGGCCAAGTGCTACGGCGGCGACATCAC
>JAHCJE010000036.1 GCA_026128865.1 Phycisphaeraceae bacterium
GGTCTCCGTATGGGTGGGTGGCAGTCTAGGGGCTTCGTCGCGGGCACGCCGCCATGCCTACGGGGCCCGGCGAGCCGAGGTTCAGGCACGTTCCATCGGCACTTATCGGTAGACTCAACCCCATGCCTGAAGCCCGACACAAGGTCCCAGACCCAGGCATTCGGATCGGACTGGGGTGGGATCTGCACCGCCTCGAACCGCTCCGACCCGCTGGCGCAGGCCGCCCCCTCGTCATCGCCGGCATCCCGTTGGAGCACGATCTCGGCCCCGCCGGCCACTCCGACGGCGATGTCCTCCTCCATGCCCTCACCGACGCCCTCCTCGGAGCGATCGGCGCCCCCGACATCGGCGAAGTATTCCCCGACACCGACCCACGCTGGGCCGGCGCGGCCTCTGCCGCCTTTGTCGCCGAGGCCGTCCGTCGCGTCCGCGACGCCGGCTGGCATGTCGTGAACGTGGACGCTGTTGTCGTTCTCGAGCGCCCGAAACTCGCACCCGCCAAGCAAGCAGTCCGGGACAACGTCGCCCGCCTCCTCGGTCTCCCGATCGACCGGGTCAATGTGAAGGGCAAGACGCACGAGCGAGTCGGCCCGGTGGGCGAAGGCCGCGCCATCGAGGCTCAGGTTGTCGTCCTTCTCGCGCGTGCCGAGTGACCCGGCTTCCCCAGCCCCCAATGATTCAACCGTGCAGCGGCGTGACCCAAACGCAGGCCCCGGAAGGCTCAGGATCGCGGCCGCCGCGACCGCCTCGGGCTTGCGCCGCTACCCGCGCGACCTCGCCGAATCCATCCGCGACGTTGCCCGCACACGCACCGACGGCGACGGCGCGCCCCCCGACCTTCGCGGCCTCCACGAGCACGAACTCGCAGCCGCATGGCTTGGCCATGCCAGCGTCCTCCTCCGACAGGGCGGCGTCACCCTGCTCGTCGATCCCGTCTTCTCACGCCGCATCGGTCCGCGACTCGGCCCGCTCACGCTCGGCCCCGCCCGCCGATCACGCCCCGTCGATCTCTCGACGCTTCCTCCCGCCGACGCGATCCTCATCACCCACGCCCACTACGACCACCTCGACCGCCCCACGCTCGCCGCGCTCGCCTCCTCGCGTACCACCGTCATTACCGCCCGCGGCACGCGCCGCCTCATCCCGCGAGGGTTCCGCCACGTCGTCGAACTCGACTGGGACAGCGAGCGCGAAATCGAGAACCTGTCCGTTCGAGCCATCCGCCCTGCCCACTGGGGCGCACGCGCATGGTTCGACTTCACCCGCGGCTTCAACTCCTACGTCATCACGTCCGATGACCGCCGAACGATCGCCGCCGGCGACACCGCACGAACCGACGCGTTCCGCGGCGTCGGCCCGATCGATCTCGCCATCTTCGGCATCGGCGCCTACGACCCCTGGCAGCACAAGCACGCAACCCCCGAGCAGGTCTGGGAGATGTTCACGGCCGCTCCGGGCGCGAGGCTGCTCCCCATCCATCACTCCACCTTCGAACTCTCAGACGAGCACCGCGACGAGCCGATGCGTCGCCTGCTCGCCGCCGCAGGCGCGGACCGCGCGAGCGTCATCGTCGTCGAGCCGGGCCACGTCTGGTCCGCGAGCGCGGATCAGCCCGTTCCCGACCGTCTCCGCAACTGCTGACGCTGCACAGCAGCGCTGATCCGCTGCATCCCCACCAGGAGCGACCTCGGCCCGTCCGAAGGCAGGCACAGCAGGCCGTACCGCGTCCGCCCCGGCGTCAGCGGCTTGATGCTCTGCACCCGCGCTCGACCCGCGTACTTCGTCCTCTCAAACTCTATCTCGACCGTCACCGCCGCACCGTACCCGTGGTTCCCGCCCGAAATCACCGAGAACCCGGTCGCGCTCACGTCCGTCAGGGGGCACTCCGGCTCGCTGTCGATCGTCGCGCTGAACCCTGTCGTCACCGTGCTGACTCGGTAGCACTCGCGTGATTCGCACGACACAGCATCGCCGATCGTCTGGAACCCGAACGCCCCCGAGTCTCCCTCATCCAGCGAGGCAGTGATCCGGGCAGGCTGCTGCATGAACCCGCTCCGCCCCTGGAAGAACACGGCGACGTCCGTCCCCGGTGTCGCCGTCAGCCCAGGCTCGTCGAACCGCGCCACGAACATTCCGGCGCGCACGTCCACAACCCTCGCCGCGTGCAGCACGCGCGACTTTGACTCTTCGGGGAGAGTGAAAAAGACGTCTGTGCCCTTCGTGAACATCGGGAAACCCCCTGTGGCGTCTACGGGCGGAACCCGCATGGCGATACTGGGGCTATCGGGCCGCCAGCACGCTGAGTTGAGCCAGATTCAAGTCAGAAGAGCCACAGAAACACGACGAAGGTAATCCCGAGCCGCGCCATGTAGGTGAGCATCGCGACGATGATCGCATCGCTTGTGTCCATGTCCATCATCTCAGCCAGCATCCAGACGTACAGCACGATGCCCACGATGAACCAGATCAGCGCGATCGGAAGGAATCCTGTCACGGCGCCGTAGAGATCCAGCATCGCGTAAATCCCTGCCAGCCGGAGTGCATCCAAGTGGAACGGCGCTCCGAATCCGATCCAGCCCAGGCAGCAGAACCACAGCACCGCCAGTCCGATCGGCAACGCGATCGCGTACGAGGCAAAATACAAGAGAATCGCGCCAGGTTCGCCGTTGAGAACGTGGAACACGACCACGCCGATCAGCCCGACCGCTAACATCACAAGCGGCTTCGTGTACTCCCGCCGAACAACGTCCCGCGACACCGTGCTGTCGATCCGCTCGCGGTGAGTCGTTCCCACGATCGTCCCGCACTCCGGGCACTGCGGCGCGTGCAGGCCCGTCAGGTCGTACCCGCACTTCGCGCACGGCAGCGTCACGCGACCATCGCCCGCACGCTTCCCCTCGACGAGCGTCGAACTCTGAATCCCCTTGCGCTCGTCGTACCCGCAATGCACGCACACCACCGCGTCGGCGGAAATGCGAAGCATGCACACCGGGCACGCCTTCTCTGGCGCGACGTGCGCCTCCTCGATCGGGATGACGTCCTCAGCCCCGTCCACCACGAGCATGGTGGTGCTCGTCGTTCCCGCCGGGGCTGCCGACGCCGCAAACCCTGACCTGGCCGCTGCCTTCGCCTCGCAGGGCTTGCAGTAATACCGCCCGGCCTTGTCCTTCACCCGAGGCCGATCCGAGCAGTCCTCGCCGCACACGGCGCAGATCTTCGCCATGTCGCCGCTCCCAGGGGGTGGCGGCACCACCCGAACTCCAGACTACCACATCGGCGTCCGTGTGGCGCGGCCAAACCTCACGATCCGCTCTCGACCGTCCGCTTCACGTCCGCAAGGTCCTTGTTCAAGGCCTTCCGGCACGCGCCCATCATCAGCGCCCCCAACGGCAGCAGCAGTTTCGCCCCCAGGCTCACCGCCCGCCCGCTGAACTCAATCTCCACCCGCGTCCCGCCCCCCTCCGGCACGAACCGGTGCGCCGTCCGGTACCTCATCCCGTGCGACTCGGCCGTCATCACGAACGACCGCGGCGGGTCGAACTCCACGATCTCCATCTCCTCGCTCGCCTCGCGTCCGAACATCATCCGCGTCTCGCGGAACCGCGTCCCCACGCCGACCGCCCCCTCCGTCAGCACGTCGATCCGGGTGATCGCCTCGATGCGATCCGGCGCGCGGGCCAGGTCCGTGCAGACCGCGAACACCCGCTCCGGCGGAGCCTGAACCGTCACGCTCGCTGTGCAAGTCGGCATCGTGCTACTCCTTATGAGCGACCGAAGAGCCGCTCCAGATCCCGGATCGTCAGCCGGATCGACGTCGGCCTCCCGTGGGGGCACGAAGCCGACCGCTCCACCTCGCCCCTCAGGTCCAGCAGCGCGCCCAGTTCCGGCTCGGTCAGCCGATCCCCCGCCTTCACCGCCGCCTTGCACGCCATCATGTCCAAGACCTCGCGCAGTGCCTCCTCCCCGTCCGGCGCGAACCCCTCCTCCTCCGCCCGGTGCAGCAAGTCCTCCATGAACGGGCCTGCCTCCACGCCCCGCTCGAACAGGAACGTCGGGAAGGCGTGCACCCCAACCGACCGCGGCCCCATCGGCGTCGCCTCCACCCCGATCCGCTCCAGCAGCGGCCCCAGATCCGCCAGCCGCGCCACGCGCTCCGCCGGCGCCTCCACCACGATCGGCGTCAGCAGACGCTGGCTCTCCAGCGGCCCGCTCGCCACACGCTCGAGCAACACCTCGAACATCACACGCTCGTGCAGCGCGTGCTGGTCGATGATCACCACGCCCTGCTCGTCCTGCGTCACGATGTACGAGTTGTGCACCTGCAAGGCACGATCCACCGGCCGCGCCACCGCCATCTGCGGCGGGGCGGCCTCCCTGTGCCCACCCTCGACCGAACCCGGCGGCGCATCCGCCGCCGCCACCGCCGAACGCACCGCGTCGTACGAGAACCTCGCACCCGTCTGCGCCGGGACCTGCCGGGCGAAATACTCCACAAACGACGACACCCGCGCCTCCGGCGTCGTCCCCGCGAACCGCGACGACGGCACGCTCGGCGTCAGGTCCGCCGCGCGCAGCGCCTCCCGCACCGCGCCCAGCACCACCGAGTGCACCAGCCCCTGGTCCCGAAAGCGCACTTCCGCCTTCGCCGGGTGCACGTTCACGTCCACCGCTTCCGGCGGCAGGTCCAGCATCACCACCACCAGCGGGTGCCGCGTCGGATCGATCAAGCCGCGGTACGCCTCGCGCACCGCGTGCTGAAGCGTCCGATCCGCCACGGCACGACCGTTCACGAACAGGTGCTGCGCCGTGCGTGACGCCCGCGCGACGCCGGGCCTCCCCGCCAGACCCCAGATCGCCACGCCCGCCGGCGGCTCCGGCCCCACCCGACCCAACTCCACCAACTCCCGCTCCAACTCCCGCCCCAGCACGTCCAGCGCACGGTCGCGCACGCTCTGCTCCGGCGGCAGGTCGATCAGCGTCCGACCGTCCGCCCGCAACTCGAACCCCACCGCCGGGTGCGCCAGCGCGAGCGTCCGCACGAGGTCCACGCACCGCGCCTGCTCCGTACCCGGCGTCCGCAGAAACTTCCGCCGCGCCGGAGTGTTGTAGAACAGATTGCGCACCGCCACCGCCGTCCCCGGCGCGCCCGCGGCGGGTCTCACGTCGGTTGCACGTCCCCCCTCGACCTCGATCACCGACGCGCCCTGTTCCTCGGCCGTGCGCGAGCGCAGGCTCAGCCGCGACACCGACGCGATCGACGCCAGCGCCTCGCCCCGGAACCCGAGCGTCGCCACCCGCTCGAGGTCCGCCGCCCCGCGCAGTTTGCTCGTCGCGTGCGGCGCGACCGCGAGGGCGAGGTCCTCCGACGGGATCCCGCACCCGTCGTCGCTCACGCGCACGAGTTCGATCCCGCCCTGCTCCAGTTCGACGATGATCCGCCGCGCCCCGGCATCCAGCGCGTTCTCGACCAGTTCCTTCACCACCGACGCCGGACGCTCCACCACCTCGCCCGCCGCGATCTGGTCCACCACCAGTTGCGGCAGCGCGGCGATCCTTCGTCTCGTCGTGGCCGTGGCTTCCGGCGGGGCGTTCAGGCTCATCGCCCGATTCTACCGAACCCACGGCGCGGTACACTTCCGCCATGCCCGAGACCGTCTTCGCCAGGATCATCCGCGGCGAGATCCCCTGCCACCGTGTCTACGAGGACGACCACGTCCTCGCCTTCCTCGACGTCAACCCGCTCAGCCGCGGCCACGTCCTGGTCATCCCAAAGGAGCAAGCCGAGACCCTCGACAGCCTCTCGGACGAGTCAGCCGCCGCCCTTGGTCGCGTCCTGCCTCGCCTCTGCCGCGCCGTCCTCCGCGCCACGGGCGCCACGGCCTTCAACGTCCTCCAGAACAACGGCCCCGACGCCCATCAGGCCGTCATGCACGTCCACTTCCACGTCATCCCACGCTTCCCGGGCCAGAGCGCGGGCGGCCTCGGCATCGTCTGGCGGCCGAACCCGCTGAACCAAGCTGATGGCGCGGACCTCGCCGCGAAGATCGCTGCGGAAGTCGCGCGATAGCCGCTACGGCTCGACGACCTGCCCGAAGCGGATCGCCCGGATCGTCTCCTCCAGGTCACGCAACTGTTCCGCGGTCTCCGCGCGCTGACGGAGCAACGCCTCGCGCTGCTCGGCCGGCAGGTCGCGCTGCCGCAACGCGGCCTCGAACGCCAGAATCCGGTCCACGAACCACTGCCGTTGCAGTTGCAACGCCTCGACGCGCGCCATCGCGTCGCGCGCGCCAGCCTCCAACGCTTCCGGCCGGATCACGACCCGCCAGCCCTCTTCCTGCAACGCCTGCCGGGGCAGCCCGCCCGCGATCAACGCCGTGCCAAGCCCCGGCTGCTGCGAAACGCGGATCGGCCCGCGCCGCGACGCCCGCGCATCGACCTCGGGAATCAGCGGCTCCCACTCGCCCGGCTCCAGCCCCGCGTCGATCACGCTCGAAGGCCTCACCGCCCGCTCGCGACGCAACTCCCACGCCCGTGCCATCACCGCATAATCCGGCACCATCGGCTGCTGAAGATCTGCGAATCGACCCAGCCGAACCTCGACGCGCATCGGCCGCCCGTCGCGGATCACTTCAAGAGGCACGGCATCGCCCGGCTCGTACGACAGGATCACCGCCCGGAACGTCAGCGTGTCGAACAGCCGAACGCCGCCCGCCGATCGCACGACGTCTCGCGGCCGGAGCGCGACCGACGCGTCGAACCCCGCGACCGTCGCCGCGATCTCCGTGCCCTCGCCGTTCTGGTTCCCGAACTGCACGCCGAGCGCGCCCCGCTGCGTCCGCTGGAAGCACATGAACGCCACCCGGTCCAGCCGCGCCACCTGCTCCGGTGTCAGCGTTGGTTCGTGCAGCAGCGGCTCGATGTCCGAAAGCCGAAGCCCTTCAAGACTCATCAGCCTCATCGTCGCGGCCTCGCGGACTTCAAGCGACGGTGCGTCCAAGTCTCGGATCACCGCGCGCAGGTCCCGCGGCGGCACGGACGACTGCCCGAACGCCGCCATCGCCACTGATAACGTCAGCAAAGCGGCCAAACCAGATCGACGGACGGTCGCAACGGTCATCCGGCCTCCTCGGGCGACGCCCCGCCCCCAAGTGTGCGCAAGCCGACGGCACGGGTCAACAGGCCTGTCGTTCCCCGGAGGCCGCTCGCACCACTTCAACCGCGTTCGCCCGCAGCCAGTCGGCCTTCCGGAGCGCCATGGCCAGGAACTCCCCGGCGTCCAGGCCGCCGAACGTCCCCGTCGCCGCGATCGGCGCGATCGTCTCAGCGATCAAGGCTTCCACCATCAGGTCGGGGATCGCCTGTACAGCCTCAGGGGCACGACCCGTCTCGGCGCGCCACCCAGCGAAGAACGCGCCCAACCGTATCAGGTCCAACTCCGCCGGCCACGAGCCGGGCCGCCCCGGCCCGCGCGTGATCGAGAACTGCAACGCCCCGGCCGTCGTGTCCGCCGGCGGCGAGGCGGCGCACGCCGAGTCGAAGTCCACCACAGCCGCCACGCGCCGCGATCGGAAGACCATGTTGCCGGGGTGCCAGTCCCCGTGCACGACCTGGACGGGCCACGCCGCGTACCCGGCCCGGTCCACCGCCTGCGCCGCGGCCTCGTAGTGGTGCCGCAACTGCCGCAGCGCGGACCGCGCCGGCGGGTCCGTCGGCAGCCGCCCGCCGTGCCGCAGCGCATCGACGACCGCCGGGCGCGCATGGAACGATCCCACGGGGGGGGGGAATGTCGGCGCGAAGCCCGCCAGCAGCCGATGCAGGCGCGCCAGCAGCGCGCCCGCGTCGGCCGTCGCCTCCGCCGATCGGTCGTACTCCTCGCCGGGCACGTACCGGAACAACTCGTAGACGTGCCCGCCGGCCTGCACCAGCGTGTTGTTCGCCGCCCGAGTCCCGATGATCTCCGGCGCGGGAAAGCCGGCCGCGTGCAGGTGCAACTGCAACTCGTGCGAGAACGCGACCCGGTGCGGGTCGTCGCGCCCCGGCGCGCGGCGCTTGAGCAGCAGCGGCCCGCGCGAGGTGCGCAGCAGCACCTTTGGAGCCCGGCGCGAACCGCGCGGGAACTCGTGCACCGACTCGATCACGCCCAGGTCGTAGTGCGAGCAGACCACCGCCAACTCGCCCATCGAGAAGCGGTCGCGCCCGTTGTTCTCGCCGTTGCGTGCGGGTTCCACGGAGTGCATCCGCCCCAGGGTACCCCGCCACTCCGTGGCGGTTCCGTTCCCTACCTCTTCTTCAGGCCGGTCACTCGACGTTCTGGACCTGCTCCTTGATCCGGTCGATCAGCCCCTTGACCTCCACGATCAGCCGCGAGATCAGCGCGTCCGACGACTTGCTGGCGATCGTGTTCGCCTCGCGCAGCATCTCCTGCGCCAGGAAGTCCAGCGTCCGCCCCACCGGCTGGTCGTCCGGCGCGCCGAGCAGGTCGCCGAACTGGTCGATGTGCGCGCTCAGCCGCATGACCTCCTCCGCGATGTCCGTCCGCTCGGCATACGTCGCCAACTCACGGATCAACTCCACCGGTTCGACCTTCACGCCCGCCGCCTCCAGCATCGAGTCGATCCGCTGGCGCAGGCGCGCCTCGTAGTCCTGGATCACCTGCGGCGCGCGGGCCGCGATCTGCCCCAGCCGCGCCCCGATCTCGCCCGCGTGCCGGCGCAACTCCTCCTCCAGCATCGCCCCTTCGCGCCGGCGCATCGAGATCGCATGGTCGCACGCCAGGTCCGTCAGCCGCGAGAACTCCCCTCGCGCCCGCAGCAGCCGGTCCTCCTCGTCCGCCGGCGGCTGGAGCACGCCGGGCAGCGCGAGCAGCGATCCGACGTCGATCTGCAACTCGCCCGCCGCCACCGCCTTCACGCGCCGCAACTGCTCCACGTAGCGGTCGAGCACGCGGTGGTTCACGTCCAGCGCGGCCGACTCCGACGAGTCCGTGCAACTCGCCGTCAGCGTCACCGTCCCACGGCTGATCCGCCGGCGCAGCAGCGACTCCAACTCCGCCTCCAGCACCTGGAGCGTCTCGGGCAGGCGAATGACGGCCTTGAAGTACTTGTTGTTCAGCGACCGCAACTCGACGAAGAAATGCACGCCGTCCACCTGCGACGACGCTTCTCCGAACCCCGTCATGCTCCGGATCACGCGCGGCTCCCAACCCCACGGCCCGACTCACGCGCGCCCGCCGTCGGACGGACGCCACGCCGGAGTCTAATCAAAGCCCACCCGCCGCGCCTCACTCCGGCTCCGGCTCGTTCCCGCCCGCCTCCGCGCCGTCCGGAGACTGGACCGGCTCATCCCCGTCGACCGGACTCGCCGCGGGGACTTCGGGAATCGGCTGCGCGGCAGGTGGTGGGGTCTGCCCCGTCGGCAGGTCTTCGACCGGCGCGGTGGTCTGGGCCGCCGGCGCAGTAACGGGTATCGGCCCGGAGGGACGGCTCACGAAGACCAGCGTCACCGCCATCACCAGCCACAGCACGAAGAACCCGATCGTGGCGATCGTCAGGGCATCGCCGGTGCGGGCGCCGAATGCCGTCTCACCGGAGCCGGCCCCCGACCCGAACGCGCCGCTCAGCCCGCCGCCCTGCGGCCGCTGGATCAGCACGGTCAGGATCAGCAGGAGTGAGCAGGCTAGAAAAGCCACGCCGAGCAGGCCGCTCAGGATCGGCGACGCGGCGAGCAGGACGGGAACAGTCAGGGTCGCGTGCATCTGGCGTTGACTCCGGGCGGCTGATGGATGGTTCGGGTTTCCGGCCGCGGGATGCCGACCTCCGCTTCGCGGGAGCCGGGCGGGAGTCTAGGCGATCGGCCTCGCCACCCTTGCCTCGGCGGCCCGCACGATGGTGCAGAAGTCAGTCGCCGAGAGCGACGCCCCGCCGACCAGCCCGCCGTCCACGTCCGGGCGGGCGAGCAGGGCCTCGGCGTTGTCGGGCTTGAGCGACCCGCCGTAGATGATCCGCACCGATGCCGCGACGTCGGACGAGAAGATCGATGCCAGCACGGCGCGCACCCTGGCGTGGGCGTCCTGCGCGTCGGCGGGGGTGGCGTTGCGGCCTGTGCCGATGGCCCAGACCGGCTCGTAGGCGATGACAAGCCTTTGGGTTCGCTCCGGCCGAACGCCCGCGAGGGCGGCGCGGAGTTGGCGCTCGTTGACGGCGTGCGTCTCGCCGCGTTCGCGCTGGTCGAGCGTCTCGCCGATGCAGAGCACGCAGGTCAGGTCCGCGTCGAGGGCGGCGCGGGTCTTGCGGTTCACGAGGTCGTCGCTCTCGCCGATGACGTGGCGTCGCTCCGAGTGCCCGGTGAGGACGGCGGACGCGCCGCAGTCGAGCAGCATGGCCGCGGACACTTCGCCGGTGAACGCGCCGCTCGTTTCGTAGTAGAGGTCCTGTGCGCCGAGCGTGATGCGCGAGCCGTGCAGCGCGTCGGCGATCGCGCCGAGGTAGGGGAAGGGGGGGAAGACCGCGACTTCAACGCCCGTGCACGCCGCCGCCGCTTCGGCCACCGCTCGGGCGAGCGCGACGCCCGACGCGCGGTCGGTGTTCATTTTCCAGTTGCCGCCGACGAAGGGGGTTCGCATGTCGGAGCATACCCGGCGTATTCAGAAGCGGTTCGAGCCTGGTGGCACGCCGCGCGGCGCGGGCTGTGCCTCGGGCGGCGCGAGGCCGAGCAAGACTTTGAGGGCCTGCTCGGTTTCCTTCGGGTCGCTCCAGACTTGGCGCGAGGTGACGATGCCCTGGGCGTCGAGCACGAACGCACGGTTCGGGAAGCCGGACCACGCGGTGGCCGTCTTGTTGTCGAGATCATCGACGAGGACGACGGAGCCGAGGGCGAGTTTGTCCTTCGCCGTTGCTGCGGCCTTGGCGCGGTCCTCGGGGGTGGCGTGCTGCGCGAGCGCAATGCCGGCGCGGGTGTTGGCGGCGAGGGCTTTGGCGTCGCTGGGGTGGGCTTCGCGGGTGTAGACGATCACCCAGTTGACTCGGTCGCCGAACTGCTCGCGGACCTTTGCGAAGTCGGCGACCTTCTCGCGGAAGCGCGGGCAGGTGTAACTGGCAAACTCGACGACGGTGGGCTTGCCGCGCAGCGAGGCGAGCGGGACGCTCTCGCCGGCGAGGTTGCGCAGTTCGAAGTCCGGGGCGGGGGAGCCGACGCGGGCGGGTCGCTGTCCCTGGCCGACCGCCGCACGACCCGGCGCGCCCAGGCCGCCCATGCGCATGCCGAGGTCGGCCTCGGTGACGTAGGCGTCGAAGAGTTCTCGTTGCTCGGCGTCGAGGAGCGCGCGGCAGTCATTGAGGAACGACTGGTTGATGGGCTTCATGGCGGCCTGCATGCGCTGGATGAGCGCTTCGCGGTCCGCGCCTTCGGGGGCGAGGCGTTCGCCCGGCTCGCGCGGGGGCATGAGTTCGCGCATCGCGTCGCGCTGTGCCTCTCGGTAGGCGTCGTGGCGGGCGACGAGTTTGTGCCATTGCTCCTCGGTCGGGTTGACCGCGCCGCGAAGGTGGGCGAGGAACTCGCCCCCGCCGCGGCCTTCGGGCTGCTGGCCGAACTGGCGTTGGGTTCCGGGCTGGCCCTGCCGCTCGGGCTGAGTCAGCGCTGCGGAGAAGGCGAGACAGACCACGAACGTCGAGAGGGCGATCAGGCGGGTGCGCATGGCGAGGCTCCTCTGGGAACAGGATACCAGGCGGAACGCTCAGGGCGGCCATGGAATTGCGATCCTGGTTCGACGGATGGCACCGGGGAATCACCCCTGTAGACTCCGGCCATGAAGGCGATCCTCTTCGCGGCGTTGGCGGGCGTGTGCTGGGGCGTCGGGGAGTTGTTCACCAAGAGCGTCCTGCACACGGGCAGGGTGGGGCCGATCACGGCGATCGCGGTGCGCAGCACGGTCGCGCTGCCCGTGCTGTGGGCGGCGTGGTTCGTGGCCGTGCGGGTGCTGCGGGCCGAACCCGCGGACTGGCACCGCGCGGGCGTGGCGACGCTGCTGAAACTCGCGCTGGGGTCGGGGCTGGTGGCGGGCGCGGCGGCGATGATCTTCTTCTACGCCGCGCTGCACCTGGGCGAGATCTCGCGGGTCAAGCCGATCGCGTTCGCGCTCGCGCCGGCGGTGGCGGCCGTGCTGGCGGTGATCGTGCTGCACGAGCCGCTGACGGCGCGCAAGGCGGGGGGAGTGGCGGCGATCCTGCTGGGGATCGTGCTGCTGACGGGGCGTTCGTAGGCTGGTCCGAGTTGTGTGTGAAGATAGGAAAGCGGGCTGCTCCTTGTGCCTGAGGGGGCCCCCAAACGAGAAATCCGAGCGTTTTGCGATTGCGGGCATAGGCGTCAGACCCTACTCTCTGCGCGAGAGAGACAACAGGCCCATTCCGGGGCTTCCGGGGTGGTTCTGCCCAAATAATGAGGAGAGATAGACCATGCAACTTTGCGAGCGTGCTTGGGTGTCCTTGTCGAATCGTCGCTCCTGCACCCTGGTGGCCGTGGCAGCCGGCGTCGTCCTGGCAACCTTGGCTTCGGGGCAGTCCCTTCCGTTCTCGATCAACGAGAGTCGGCACTTCCTGTTGATCGGAATGGGTCCGGAGAACGACTTCGGCGGCCAGAAGGGCGTGGGCATGGCCGTCAACGTCAACAACTACGAACTCGGCGCGAACAAGGCGCCGGTGCCGTCGACCAGCAACTTCCTCAACGGCGGGAGCAGCGGCGGGCCCGGCCTGCTCGGCAACGTCCCGAACATCCCGCTCAACGCCAGGCCGGTTTCCTCGGGCGTCTGCGGCAACGGGAACATCGCGATCACGAACCTGCGTGGACGATTCAATCTCCAGGACGTCGGCGTCTATGGGAACCTCGGCGTCATGACTGCCTGGAGCCGCAACAACGCCAATGCCGGCACGCAGAACTCCTTCCACAACGACCCCAACATGTTCCCCAACACGTTCACCTCCACAGGCTTCACGAACCCCGGCGTGAACCACAACACCGGCGGGTTCGGCACGTTCGTCGGGCCGGGCCAGGCAGACCAGACCCGGCGCATGGACGCAAACAACTACGCAGGAGTGACCGGCGACGTGGACTTCGCGCCGCTCCGCGCAGAACTGGCCGCGGCACGCTCTACCATCAACGGCCTCGCCCAGACCGGCGTCCTCAACGTCAGCGGCAACGGCGGGAAGATCGAAACGCACACCACCATCACGCTCAACCCCGGCATCAACGTCATCGACATCGTCACGGGAGGCAGCGACTTCCTTCTGTCAAACTCGAACCTCGTGATCGACGGGCCGGCCGACGCGATCGGCATCTTCCGAGTGCCGGACAACGCCAAGTTCCTCATCTCGAACGGCAACATCCTGATCGGCAACGGCGGCATCAAGCTGGGCGGCGCGGTCTTCGTCACCGACCGCGAGGACAACTCCCAGCACTTTAACTTCAGCAACACCGTGCTGAACGGCGTTGCGTTCTGGTCGCTCGGCCTCAGCGGCGGCGAGATCAACATCGACAACGCTCAGGGATGCACCCAGCTCATCGCCGACAAGATCACTCTCAACGACGTCAGGTTCTGCAACTGCTCCGTCCTGCCCGCGCCGGGCACCGCATTCGCACTCGGGCTTGGCCTGGCGGCCATCACGCGCCGCCGTCGGTGAGAACACAACGCCGGGTCGCAGCGTTTGCACGCCGGAACGGCGAGAGGCTGTCGTCGTGAACAGGCGTGACGTCGCCGCTGCGCATGATCGCTCCGGTCGAGGGCGCGATCAGCGCGTTCGTCCGTTCGGTCCGAGCAGACGGCGTGCCTCGCTCTCCGATTCTGAGGGGTCCTCAGCTGGCGCGTCCTCTCCCCGCGCGCCGGGCGGTGTATTGAGCAGTCGCAACTGGAACGCATGAACGAGGTCGCGGTAGTGGTCGCCCCAAAGGCCGTGGCGGAACTGCGGGTAGAGCATCATCTCGAATGGACGATTGGCCTCGTGCAGCGCCTTGGCCAGCCGCGTGGCGTTCTGCATGTGGACGTTGTCGTCCATCGTGCCGTGGAGGATCAGCAGGCGGCCGTGGAGATTCTTCGCGGCCTTCACGGCGGAGGTGGCGTCGTAGCCGTCGGGGTTTTCCTGCGGCGTGTCCATGTAGCGTTCGGTGTAGATGGTGTCGTAGTCGCGCCAGTCGGTGACGGGCGCGCCGGCGATGCCCACGGCGAAGAGGTCGCAGTTCGTCATGGCGTAGGCGGTGATGAACCCGCCGTAGGAGTGCCCCGACATGCCGATCCGCGAGCCGTCGATGCCGGGTTGCTGCCTGAGCCAGGTGACGGCGTCCACGATGTCCTCGAGTTCGGGGACGCCGAGGCGGCGGTAGGCGGTCCATGCGCTGACGGCCCCCTTGCCGCTGGCCGAGTAGGGATCCGCGCGGAAGACGACAAAGCCGAGGTTGGCGAGCATGTGGTCGGCGGCGTTGCCGCGCGACCATCCGCCGCGGACCGTGGGCGCGTGCGGGCCGGCGTAGGTCGTGAACCAGACGGGGTAGGGTCGGGCCGGGTCGAAGTCGGGCGGGTACAGGATGGTTGCATCGAGCATCGGGCCACGGCGCGAGGGAATGCGGGCGCGATCGAAGCGGCCGAGGCGCCACTCGTCCAGATCCGGCACGGGGTTGGTGTCCAGCACGCGGACGAGGGAGCCGTCGTCGGCGCGTACGGCGACCCTCGCGGGCCGCTCGTCGTCGGACCATGTGTCGATGTAGAGCGTGCCGGAGGGGTTGACGGAGACGCGGTGCGTGCCGGGCGAGGTAGTCAGGCGTGTGAGGCCCGCGCCGTCGAGGCTGACGCGGTAGAGGTTGTTGGTGAGATGGTCGTCCTCGGGCGTGGAGGCGGTGAAGTAGAGCCGCGAGTTCTTCTCGTCGAGGAGTTCGATGCCGCGCACTTCGAACTCGCCGGCCGTGACGGCCCGGATGAGCGAGCCGTCGCGGGCGTAGTGGTAGAGGTGCTTCCAGCCGGTGCGTTCGGAGTCGAGCAGGAACGAGCCGTCCTTGAGGAACCGGGGCGCCCACGGGGCCTCGATCCAGGCCTGCGTGGAATCCCGGAACAGCACGGCGAACGCGCCCGCGTTCGGATCGACCGTGCAGAAGTCGAGCCACCGCTGGGCGCGGTCCTGCACGAAGAAGTACGCGGTGCGCGAGTCGGGCCACCAGCCGACGCCGGTGACGATGAACGAGCCTGCGGTGTAGCGCGAGAGATCGGCGAATCGAGGCTGGCCGCCGGTGACAGGCACGATCCCGACGCGGACTTCCGGGTTTGGTCGCCCCGGTTTGGGGTAGGTCGAGGTCTCGACGCGCTGCGGCTCGGGCACGTCGTCCACGATCGTGAACGTGTCCACCATCGAGGTGTCGGTCTCGAAGAACGCGATGCGCGACGAGTCCGGCGACCACCAGTACGTCCGCCACGAGCGGCCGAAGACCTCCTCGAAGTAGACCCAGTCCGCCTTGCCGTTGAGGAGTCGCTCGGAGCCTGTGACAGTGAGGCGGCGCTCGGTGGCCGTGTCCACGTCAACGACGAACAGGTCGTTGTCGCGGACGAACGCGACGAAGCGGCCGTCCGGGCTGAACGAGGCCAGTTCCTCACGCCCGGGCGTCGCGGTCAGGCGGCGGGCGACGGAGCCGTCGAGGCGTGCGTAGTAGAGGTCGTCGCCGTGGTCGAAGAATCCCGCTGATCGGTCGGTCGTGGTCTGTGCGAAGGCTGAGCGATCGGCGATGCGCCTGGCGGTGGCGTCGTCGATCGTGGGAAGGGCGGCGAGCGCCGCCCGGAGCGCGGAAGTATCGGGCTGGGGCTGCGCGGTCGCCCGGCCGGTGCGGGCGTTGACTGTGTATCGCGTGCCGTCCTTCGTCTGGACGAAGTGCTCGTCGTCGATCCACTCTCCGATGCGGGCGGGGGAGCCGTTGAGGTCCGGGCGTCGGCGGTCGCGGTAGACGCTGTCGAAAGTGATCGGTCTGTCAAAGACGCGATCCTCATCGATCGGCGGCTGATCGGAGCGTGTGAGCGGGACGGGCTGGAGGACGCGCAGGATCGGGAACGGCTCGCCTGTGCGTAGCCGGTCGTCGAGCAAGTTCCAGAGCGTGAGGCCGTCCTCGCTCATCGGCTCGAGAAGCAGCATCGCGAGCGGGCCGAGCGGCTGGGCGGTGCGGACGATCGCCGTGCCGGCGTCGATGCGCGGCGAGATCGCTTCCGCGCTGGTTGTCACGCGCGTCATGCGGTGCCCCTGGAACGGGCGCTCCGCCTGCTCGACGGCATCGACGCGCAGGAGTTCGGCGTCGAGCTCGATGTCCTCACGCAGTTCCTCGACCGTGATGCCGTGCCGCTTCAGGCTCTCGATCACCGCGCTCAGGTCCGGGGGGATGAGGTAGGCCCACGGGCGGCGCACCGCGAGTTCGGCTTCGTAGTCGAGCCGCAGTTCGCACTCGTAGTCCTTCGGTCGTTCGGTGGCGACGCGCCGACCGTCGCGCTCCTCCATCTCGAAACCCTTGACCGCCGCCTTCTCGCCGAGCGGGACGGCACGGGTGCGGATGGCAACCGGGTCGTCCTGCTTCGGCGACTCCCCCGCCCGTGTGGCGCGCCGATCGGCCTCGCGCAGCAGTTTGATGATCTCGTCCTTGCGTCCGGCAGCGTCCTCGACGATCGCGCGGCAGAAGTCGAGCGTCGAAATCACGCGGTCCTTGAACGGCGCGTACGAGTACGCCTCAGACAGGATGGCGATGCGATTCCGCAGCCCCACGTAGTTCGTGCTGTAGCGCGGCTCGGCGGGGAAAGAGGTCCACTTCGTGTGCTCGTCCTCGAAGTTGCCGTAGAAGAACGTCTCGTGGCCCTTCGTCTCGCGGAGCGTCTCGGTGATGCGAGGCAGCATGCCGTCCCGCACCCAGCGGATCAGTTCGGCGTCACCGGCGGGATGCTTCGGCCCGGAGTAGGTGAGGACGTACCTGTGGGCCGAGCCGTTCGTCGTGTGCGTGTCCACGAAGACGTGCGGGTCCCAACGGCGCAGGAAGCGGATGAGGGCCTGCGTCTCGGGCGCCTCGGCCTTCATGAAGTCCCGGTTCAGGTCGTATCCCTGGGCGTTCGGGCGCACGCCCATGCGCTCCGGGCCGACCTGCCCGGGCCGGTTGCCCGGCTCCATCCGCTCGTTGCCGTCGGCGTTGTAGATCGGGGCGATGCAGATGATGACGGACTTCAGCGCGCCGGGATCGTCTGCGAGCGCGAGTTCGCGAGCGAGGATCATCAGGGCTTCCTTGCCGCAGACTTCGCCCGCGTGGATGTTGCCGATGAGCAGGGCGACGACTTTTCCCGACGCCCGCGCTTCCTCAGGCGTCGTGACCGGCGGATCGGCGACGATCAGCAGCGGCATCTCACGCCCCTCGACGGACCTGCCCAGTTCTGTCAGATGCACACGCGGCGACCGATCCGCCAGTCGGCGCGCAAGTTCCATGACCTCGGCGTGCGTCGCGGTCTGGGTGTAGCCGCTGCGTTCGGCCTTCGTGAGCAGATCCTCGGGCTGGCTGCGGCAGACCGCGGCAACGACAGCGAGCGTCAGTATCGTGAGAACGAGCAGGCGTTGGAGCATGGGCGGTCCTTCCGGTGTGCGGCTCGGAGACAGCGTAGCGGAACGGGCGGTGTGATACGCTGTCGGACCCGGGCGGACAGCCCGGCGATGAGAGGAATCCCCGATGGCACGACCTGTCACGCTGTTCACCGGTCAGTGGGCCGACCTGGGACTGGACGAGATGGCCACCAAGGCCGCGTCGTTCGGGTACGACGGCCTCGAACTGGCCTGCTGGGGCGACCATTTCGACCCCGTTCGCGCGGCACAGGACAAGGCGTACTGCGACGGTCGGCACGCCCTGCTGGCCAAGCACGGCTTGAAGTGCTGGGCCATCTCGAACCATCTTGCGGGGCAGGCCGTCTGCGATCTGATCGACGAGCGGCACAAGTCCATCCTGCCGCCGCACGTCTGGGGCGACGGCGAGCCGGAAGGCGTGCGGCACCGTGCTGCGGAGGAGATGAAGGCGACGGCGCGGGCGGCGGCGAACCTCGGCGTGGAGATCGTCAACGGCTTTACCGGCTCGGCGATCTGGCACAAACTGTACTTCTTCCCGCCGACGGGGCAGAAGGAGGTGGATGCCGGGTTCGATGACTTTGCGCGGCGGTGGGGGCCGATCCTCGACGTCTTCAAGGAGGTCGGCGTGCGGTTCGCGCTCGAAGTGCATCCGAGCGAGATCGCCTACGACCTGTACACCGCCGAGCGTGCCCTCGAGGCGGTCGGGAACCACCCCGCCTTCGGCTTCAACTTCGATCCGAGCCACCTCGTCTGGCAGGGCGTGGACCCGGCGAGGTTCATCGATCGCTTCGCCGACCGCATCTTCCACGTGCACATGAAGGACGCTGCCACGACGCTGGACGGCGAGAGCGGCATCCTCTCGTCGCACCTGCCCTTCGGCGACGCGCGGCGGGGGTGGGATTTCCGCTCGGTCGGGCGCGGCGATGTGAACTTCGAGGAGATCATCCGGGCACTGAACCGGGCCGGGTACGCCGGGCCGCTGAGCGTCGAATGGGAGGACAGCGGCATGGACCGCGAGCACGGGGCGCGCGAGTCGTGCGAGTTCGTCCGGTCGCTGGACTTCACGCCTTCAGGCAGGGCGTTCGACGCGGCGTTCGAGGAGTGACCGGGGACAGCGGATCTGATATGATTCGCCTGTGCGAGGGAGCCTGAAGTGAGTCGCCTTCCAGATAACCCTGAAGACCTGTTGAGTCGCGTCACGATGGACCCCGCGATGTGCGGCGGGCGGCCGTGCGTGCGCGGGATGCGGATCCGGGTGTCCGACGTGATCGACCTTCTCGCGGCAGGACTGACGCCCGAGCAGGTCGTCGAGGAACTTCCGGACCTGGAACCGGACGACGTTCGGGCTTGCCTCATGTTTGCGTCGCGCCGGCTGAATCATCCAACGCTCGTCGCGTGACTCACGGGGGCATGTCGTGGAGGTATGGCTCGACATCCACCTCTCGCCGAAAGTCGGAGCCTGGATGGAGAGTTCGTTCGGCGTGCGTTGCGTGATGATGCGCGATCTCGGGTTTCAACGAATGCCGGACGAACGGGCGTTCGCGTTGGCTCGTGATGCTGGCGCGATCATCATGTCAAAGGACGCGGACTTCGTGCGGCTGTTGGAACGGCACGGGCCGCCGCCCTCCGTCATCCGACTGACGTGCGGGAATACGTCGAACGAACGCCTGTGCTCGCTGCTGGCGTCCAGCCTCGCCCGTGCGCTCGACCTGATTCGAGACGGCGAAGCGCTGGTCGAGATCGGAGACGCATGATGGGATCAACGCTCAGAATGGGCATGGTCGGCGGGGGTCAGGGGGCCTTCATCGGCGCGGTGCACCGAATGGCCGCGAGGCTCGACGGCGGTGTCGAGTTCGTCGCCGGCGCGCTCTCGTCCTCGCCCGAGAAGGCCAGAGCGAGCGGGCGTGAACTCGGCCTCGACGAACGCCGCAACTACGAGTCGTGGGAGGCGATGCTCGAGGGCGAACGCTCCCTGGCACCCGGCGAGCGGATCGACTTCGTCAGCATCGTCACCCCCAACCACGTCCACTTCCCGGTGGCGAGGGCCTTCGTCGATGCCGGTTTCAATGTCGTGCTGGACAAGCCGATGGTGCACACCAGCGAGCAGGCTGCGGAACTGGCGTCGCTCGTCGCGGCACGCAACGTCGTCTTCTGCGTTACGTACAACTACTCCGGCTACCCGCTCGTGAAGCAGGCCCGGGAGGTTGTCCGCTCGGGCGAGATCGGCGACGTGCGCAAGGTCGTCGTCGAGTACAACCAGGGCTGGCTCGCCGACCGCCTCGAAGCGACCGGCCAGAAACAGGCCGACTGGCGAACCGACCCGGCCCGGTCCGGCCTCGGCGGCGCGATCGGGGACATCGGCTCGCACTGCGAGCAACTCGTCGCCTACGTCACCGGCCTCGAACTCAAGGCCCTCTGCGCCGACCTCACCACGTTCGTGCCCGGCAGGATGCTCGACGACGACGCGAACGTCCTGCTCCGGTTCCGCGGCGGGGCGAAGGGCATCCTCTTCGCCTCGCAGGTCTGCGTCGGCAACGAGAACGACCTGCGCCTTCGCGTGTGGGGCACGAAGGGCGGCATCGAATGGCATCAGGAGGAGCCGAACGCTCTCGTCGTCAAGCGGCTCGGCAAGCCCGAGCAGGTCTACCGGCGCGGCAACGACTACCTCGGCGATGCCGCGAAACGAGCGACTCGGCTGCCCTCCGGCCACCCCGAGGCGTTCATCGAGGCCTTCGCCAACGTTTACAGGGCCGCGTGCGATGCGATCCGCTCCCGGGCGGGCGCGAACGCACCGGGCCGCCACGACTTTCCCGGCGTTGAGGACGGCGCCCGCGGTGTCCGCTTCATCGAACGAACCGTCGAGAGCAGCCAGTCCGAGCAGAAGTGGGTCGCGTTCTGACACGCAACGGAGATCTTGCAATGAACAACCTGATTCACGCCGCCATCGCCGCATCGCTCGCGCTGGTGCCGACAGTTGCGGCGCAGCACAACACACTCACTGCGGACGAGCGCGAGGCGGGCTGGACGCTCCTCTTTGACGGCCGCTCGCTCGACGGCTGGACGACCGCCGGCAACATCGAGGCCTGGGTGGTGAAGGAGGGCGAGATTCACACCACCGGCAACAACGGCTGGTGGCTGCGCACGACCCGCATGTACCGAGACTTCGAACTCAAACTCGACTTTCTGATCCCGCCGGGCGGGAACTCCGGCGTCGGCCTGCGCGGGTCGAGTGTCGGCGATCCGGCCTTCACGGGCATGGAGATCCAGATCTACGACTCGCACGGCCAGGAGCCGGGCCTGTCGCACTGCGGCGCGGTCTACAACGCCATCGCTCCGGCAACGCAGGCGGTGCGTCCCCCCGGCGAGTGGAACACCTACCACGTCCGCGTCGTGGGCGACACGCTCGACGTGTGGCTCAACGGCGAGCACATCCACAACGGGCAGAAACTCGACGGCCGCGGCATCTTCCGCACGCCCGACCAGCCGCTCCCGCTCCGCGACCGCCTGACCACCGGTTACATCGCGCTCCAAGACCACGGCAACCCGGTCCGCTTCCGCAACCTCAAGATCATGGACCTCTCGCCGGACCCGGACCCGGGCGACTTCGCCCCGCTGTTCAACAACCGCGACCTCGACGGCTGGTTCGCCAAGGGCACGGGCAAGTGGGCCGTCGAGGGCGGCACGCTGGTCGGGCGCGATGGCGGCGGGCACCTCTACACCGAGCGCGTCTTCACCGACGTCGAGATCAGGGCGTTCGTGCGAGTGAACACGCGCGGCAACAGCGGGTTCTACCCGCGCGCCGCCCCGCCGCAGAACAATCCGCAGTCGTGGCCCGTCGGTTACGAAGCGCAGATCGACAACCACGACCCGCGCAACTGGACCGGGTGCGTGTACGGCCGCGCCTGGCCGGAGGGCGGGTACGCGAGGACGCTCATCACACGGGACAACGCCTGGTTCGACTATCGCGTGCGTGTGGTCGGCAGCCGTGTCCAGACCTGGGTCAACGGCGTGCCGATGGTGGACGCGGAGGTCGAGCCGTTCCCGCAGGGGCACGTCGCGCTCCAGACGCACCACCCGGGAAACGTGGTCGAGTGGCGCGACGTCCACGTTCGAGACTTGGCGTCCGGCGTCGGCGTCAGATGAACACGCGGACCCAGCGACAGACTCGACGCACGAGGGCCGGCCGGGTCCGCACGGCTCTCTGCCGGCTCGTCGGGGGGACTTTCGACGACGCACCCCGCGTATGATGTTCCGCCCGGGTCGGCCGGCGAGCAGACGGAGGCGAGATGGTCGTTCTCATTGCGGACAAGTTCGAGGCCGAGGGCATCGCCGCGCTCGGGTCGCTGGGGATCGACGTTGCCTCGGAGCCGTCGCTCGGCCCGGAGACGCTCCCGGAGGCCCTCGCACGGCTCTCACCCGAAGTCCTCATCGTCCGATCGACGAAAGTCCCCGCCCCCGCCCTCGCCGCGGCCTCGGCCCTCCGCCTCATCGTCCGCGCCGGCGCGGGCGTCGACAACATCGACGTCCCCGCCGCCTCCGCCAGGCGCATCGCCGTCTGCAACTGCCCCGGCATGAACGCCGCCGCCGTCGCCGAACTCGCCGTGGGCCTCCTCATCGCCTGCGACCGCCGCATCCCCGACCAGGTCAACGAACTCCGCGCCGGACGCTGGAACAAGAAGGAGTACGGCAAGGCCCGCGGCCTGCGCGGTCGCACCCTCGGCGTCGTCGGCGTCGGCGCGATCGGCGGCCACGTCGTCCGCTCCGCGCAGGCCTTGGGCATGCGCGTCGTCGCGTGGTCGCGCAGCATGACGCCCGAGCGCGCCGCCGAACTCGGCGTCGAGTCCGGCGGTTCCACGCGGCCCGACCTCCTCCGCATGGCAGCCGCCTGCGACGCCGTCAGCGTCCACGTCGCCCTCACCAACGACACGCGCAGCCTCTGCGACGCCGCCTTCTTCAACGCCATGAAGCCCGGCGCGATCTTCGTCAACACCTCGCGCGGCGCGGTGGTGGACGAGGCCGCTCTCGCCGACGCCGTCCGCGCCAAGGGCATCAAGGCCGCCCTCGACGTCTACGCCGCCCAGCCCGGCACGCCCGAGGCCGACTTCAACCCGCCCATCGCCGCTCTCCCCGGCGTCTACGGCACCCACCACTGCGGCGCCTCCACCGACCAGGCCCAGCAGGCCGTCGCCGACGAGACCGTGCGTATCGTCAGGGTGTTCAAGGAGACCGGCCGGTTCGAGAACTGCGTGAACGCGGGGGAGATCCGCTGATCCGACGGCCCTTTCGACGAGGAGTGCCCGAGATGACCACCATGCCCGCGACAGCCACCGACCGCGTCTTCAACTTCAGCGCAGGCCCGGGCGTCCTCCCCGAGGAGGTGCTGCGGCAGGTCCAGCAGGACGTCTGGAACATCGCCGGCACCGGCATGGGCATCATGGAGCACTCGCACCGCGACAAGCTCTTCGACCGCGTCCTCGCCGAGGCCGTCGCCGACTGCCGCAAGGTCGGCGACATCGGCGACGACTACGAGGTGCTCTTCCTGACCGGCGGCGCGACCACGCAGAACTTCATGGTCCCCATGAACCTGCTGCCGCAGGACGGCGTCGCCGACTACCTCGTCACCGGCTACTGGGCCGAGAAGAGCGCGGAGGAGGCCGCTCTCTACGGCAGGGTCAACCTCGCCTTCGACGGCCGACCCTCGAAGCACACCTTCGTCCCCAAGCAGAGCGAGATCAACCTCACCCCCGACGCCGCCTACGTCCACTACACCAGCAACAACACCATCGTCGGCACCGAGTACCACCACGTCCCGCAGGCGCCCGCGGGCGTCCCGCTGGTCTGCGACGCCTCCAGCGACATCTTCAGCCGCCCGTGGGATGTGACGAAGTTCGGCCTCGTCTACGCCGGCGCGCAGAAGAACGTCGGCCCGGCGGGCACGACGCTGGTCATCATCCGCAAGGACCTCCTCGACCGCAACCCCCGCCCCCTCCCCAGCCTCATGCAGTACCGCGTCTTCGCGAAGAACGAGAGCCGCCCGAACACGCCGCCGGTCTTCCCGATCTACGTCGTCGGCCTGGTTTTCAAGTGGATTCTCCGGCAGGGCGGCCTCGCCCCCATCGGCGAGCGCAACGCCGCCAAGGCGAAGGTCATCTACGACGCCATCGACGCCTCCGGGTTCTACCGCGGCCACGCCCGCCCCGACAGCCGCTCCCTCATGAACATCACCTTCCGCTGCCCCACCGAAGAGCAGGACACCCTCTTCATGAGCGAGGCGAAGAAGGAGGGGATGGTCAACCTCAAGGGCCACCGTTCCACCGGCGGCATGCGAGCCAGCGTCTACAACGCCTTCCCCGCCGAGGGCTGCGAGGCCATCGCCCAGTTCATGCGCGACTTCGAACGCCGCCACGGCTGAACCCCGGGGCGGGGCCTTGCAGGCCCCGCGCATCGGTCAGCGTCTACCAAGCCCCGCGATCCCTTCCTCAATCCGCTTCTCCGCCCGGCAGAGCGCACGCCCGTTGCCGGGGGCGCAGCGAGGCTCCGCGAGCAAGCCCCCGGAAGCAACCACTTCTTCAGGTTCTCCGCCCGGAAGGGCGGACGAGCGCACCGACTTCTCCCGGCCCGCCCCTCATCCGCGCTCTTGAACCCCGACCTCATCACCCCGCAGGCGTCCCGCCGCCCTCTCAATCACCTCCTCAACCGTAATCCGCTCCATCATCGCGCGCCCCAGCCGCTCGTCCTTGTGGTCGAGCCGCTCGCCCGGACGCGCGTGCCGGATCACGTCCCCCTCCCGCCGCCACGGCCC
>JAHCJE010000037.1 GCA_026128865.1 Phycisphaeraceae bacterium
GTTGCGGGCGCTGCTCGGAAGCGCCACACGTCCCGCCGCCAGATCCTGGCCAAGCTCACCGCGATCCGCGAGCGCTTCACGCGGACGCGGGCAGACGGCGAATCCGCCGCATAGGGAACGTCCAGATGCCCCACGCGGGCATGCAGCGGAACCCACGGCGCGGAGTGCCCGGCCTCTTCCCCAGAGCCGGGCGCTCCGCCAACCGGGGCTCCGACCGATGGCCATCTTCCCCCGGAGAGCGCAGCCATGCGAGAGACCGAGTTCCGCTTCCAGTTCACGCCCGATGTCAACCTCGCCGAGGCCGACGGCACCCTGCGCCTTTCCCTGCTCGCGACCGAAGGCCTGCACGGCGAAGCCAGGGTTCGCACGGAAGTCACGTTCGCCGTTGATCCGGTCCGAGCGGAGATCCGCGTCGCGGGCGGCGGCATCGTCACCGAACACGTCGTGCAGATCTACACGGCCCTGCTGACGCACGAGTTCGGGCGCGAGGCCTTCACCGTTCGCCGTGACTCGCGCCAGCCGGCCGCGGCGGCCGTCGCGTGATCACCAGCCTGCCCCTCGTCCGCCTCGGCCAGGGCCACTTCGTCCGCGAGATCTTTCCTCACGACCTCGACCCCACTGGAGAACCCATGACCGCAACCAGCCTGATGAACCAGATCACCAAGGGCCGCCGGCCCAAGCCCCGCCGCGTGATGCTGTACGGCACGCACGGCATCGGCAAGTCGACGTTCGGCGCGATGGCCGAGTACCCGATCTTCATCCCGACCGAGGACGGTCTGGGCGACATCGAGTGCGAGTCGTTCCCGCTGGCCCGCTCGCTCGGCGATGTGATGGCGGCGCTAGAGACGCTGTACTCCGGCGAGCACGGGTACAGGACCGTCGTCATCGATTCCCTCGACTGGCTCGAGCGGCTGATCTGGAACGAAGTCTGCGAGGACGAGCAGGTCGAGAGCATCGAGAAGATCGGCTACGCCAAGGGATACACCTTCGCCATCGACAAGTGGCGGACGGTGCTCGGCGCGCTCGACGCCCTCCGCAGCGACCGCGGCATGACCGTCATCGTCATCGCGCACGCCAAGATCGAGAAGTTCGAGAACCCCGAGACCGTCCCCTACGACCGCTACAGCCCCCGCCTGCACAAGCTCGCCTCGGCCCTGGTGCAGGAGTGGGCGGACGAGGTGTTCTTCGCCACGTACAAGGTGCTCACCGTCAAGGTGGACGAGGGGTTCAACAAGGCAAAGCACAACGGCGTCGGCACCGGGGAGCGGGTCATCCGCACCATCGAGCGGCCGGCGCACGTCGCCAAGAACCGTCTGAACCTCCCCGAGGAGCTGCCGCTCGACTACCGCGTCTTCGCGGAGCACGCCGCCGCCTCGCGCGGCGAGAGCGGCCCCACCACGCCCACTCCCCCAATCACTCAGAACACCGACGCCGCGCCCGGCGAGAGCGCGGCCGCAACCAACTGAAAGGACTCTGACCCATGGCGAACCTGAACAACTTCGACGCGAACAACGTGGACCCCTCCGTCGCCCTCGACCCGATCCCCGCGGGCAAGTACATCGCCGTCATCACCGAGTCGGAGATGAAGCCGACCAAGGCCGGCGGCGGGAAGTACCTCCAGCTCACGTTTCAGATCATCGACGGCGAGCGCAAGGGCCGCCTGGTCTGGGCGCGGCTCAACCTGGAGAACAAGAGCGAGATGACGGTGAAGATCGCGCGGGGCGAGCTGTCCGCGATCTGCCGCGCCGTCGGGGTCATGGCCCCGAAGGACTCGGTCGAGCTCCACAACATCCCGCTGGAGATCAACGTCGGCCTGAAGAAGCGCGACGACAACGGCGAGTTCACCAACGTCATCAAGGGGTACGCCAAGAAGGGCGGGAACGGGGGCGGCGGCGCTGCGGGCGCTCGCGTGCCCGCGGGCGTCGGCCCGGGGAGCACGCCGCCCTGGAAGCGCTGAGTCCATCCGGTCGCGTCCTCGAGCTCCCGTACCCGCCCAGTGTGAACCACATCTGGCGGCGCGTGGGGCCGAGGACCGTCATCAGCCGCGAGGGCCGGCGCTACCGCACGGACGTGTGCGCCGCCCTCGCGGCGATGAAGGTCGAGCGGATGGACGGGAGGCTGGCGGTGCGGGTCACCGTCTGCCCGCCCGATCACCGCCGGCGCGACCTGGACAACGTGCAGAAGGCGCTGCTCGACGCGCTCGCCAAGGGCGGCGCGTACCGCGACGACTCGCAGATCGATCGGCTGGAAGTTGAACGAGGCCCGGTGACGCCGGGCGGCAAGGTGCTGGTGGAGATCACGCGAATAAAACCATGAACCTCCGACCCTATCAATCCGAAGCCGTCGCCGCGGTGTACGAGCACCTGCGGACCCGCGACGATAACCCCTGCGTGGTCATCCCGACCGGCGGGGGCAAGACGCCCGTGATCGCCACGATCTGCCGCGACGCGGTCGGGCCGTGGAACGGGCGCGTGGTCATCCTGGCCCACGTTAAGGAACTGCTCGAGCAGGCGGCGGACAAGCTTCGGCACATCGCGCCGGACGTGCCCGTGGGCATCTACTCGGCGGGGCTGAAGCGCAAGGACCTCGGGTACGCCGTCACCATCGCGGGGATTCAGTCCATCTACCAGCGGGCGTGCGACCTTGGGCCGGTGGACCTGCTCATCGTGGACGAGGCGCACCTGATCCCGCCCGACGGCGAGGGGATGTACCGCCAGTTCATCGCCGACGCCAAGGTCGTGAACCCGCTGGCGCGGGTGATCGGGCTGACGGCCACGCCCTTCCGGATGAAGTCTGGGCCCATCTGCGAGCCCTGCAACATCCTCAACCACGTCTGCTTCGAGGTGGGCGTCCGCGAGCTGATCGTGCAGGGCTTCCTCTCCCCGCTACGGACGAAGGCCGGGCTCCAAAAGGTCAGCACCGACGACCTGCACGTCCGCGCCGGCGAGTTCGTCGCCAGCGAGGTCGAGGACCTGATGGACAAGGACGCCCTGGTCGAGGGGGCGTGCGCCGAGATCGTGGAGCACACCAAGGACCGCGCTGCGACGTTGATCTTCTCGTCTGGCATCCGCCACGGGCAGCACATCGTGGAGGTGCTGAAGTCCAAGCACGGCGTCGAGTGCGGGTTCGTGTCAGGAGACACGCCCGCGGGAGTGCGCAGCGCCATCCTCGACCGCTTCCGTTCGGGGGCGCTCAGGTACCTCTGCAACGTCAACGTTCTCACGACCGGTTTCGACGCCCCGCACATCGACTGCGTGGCGCTCCTGCGCCCGACCATGTCGCCAGGGCTGTACTACCAGATGGTCGGGCGGGGCTTCCGCCTGCACCCGGGCAAGGCCGACTGCCTCGTGCTGGACTTCGGCGGCAACGTGCTGCGGCACGGCCCTGTGGACGCGATCCGGCTCACGACGGACGACCGTGGCGAAGGCGAAGCTCCGGCGAAGGAGTGCCCCAATTGCCACGCGCTCATCGCGGCGGGCTACCAGACGTGCCCGGAGTGCGGCCACCAGTTCCCCGAGCCCGACCGGCAGAAGCACGAGGCCCAGGCCAGCACGGAGGGCATCCTCAGCGGCCAAACCACCCGCGAGGACCACCACGTCAGCGAGACCACGTACCACGTCCACATGAAGCGCAGCGACCCAGCCGCGCCGCTGACGATGCGGGTCGAGTACCGCGTCGGCTTCAACCGCTACTTCCGCGAATGGGTCTGCTTCGACCACACGGGGTACGCCCGAACGAAGGCCGAGGCCTGGTGGCGGGCGCGGTCGGTCGAGCCGGTGCCCGGCGGCACCGAGGAGGCGGTCGAGCTTGCTCGGGCGGGGGCCCTCGCGCCGGCGCTCTCGATCACCGTCGAGAAGAAGGCTGGCGAGCAGTTCGAGCGGGTGATGGCGCACCGCCTGGGCGAGAAGCCGCCGCGGCTGGACGGCGACGAGGGCCTCCCCGAGTACGTGCCCGCGCCGGCGGGCACCACGTACGGCATCCCCGACGACGAGATCCCCTTCTGAGCAAGGAGTACGCGATGATCACGATCACGATCGAAGAGACGGACAAGGACGGCCGCGTCCTGGGGCGGCACGTCGCCTCGGCCCCCATCGATAAGAACGACGCCAAGGGCGTGGGGTCGCTATTGGCCCGCAGCGTCGGAGGGCTGATGTACCACGGCCAGACCCGGGCCGAGGTGCCGCTGCTGCTTGCGGCGGCGGGGACACACCACTCCAGCCGCTGCACGCAGGCGATCGCGCACGCGATCGGGCTGGCGAAGTACGACTACAGCTTCGACTACGCGGTGAAGCCCGTCGTGGACCTCGACCGGCTGCTCGACTACCGGACGAGCAAACGCGACCGCGAGTCCGCCGCGCAGATGCTCAGGATCATGGGCGCCGGCATCAAGGGGCGCGAGAGCGACGAGTAATTGATGAGCGACGGCCCCGCCAACCTGCTCGACGCGGCGCGGTGGTACCTCGCGCGCGGCTACGCGCCGATCCCCGTGCCCGCGGGGTCGAAGGTGCCCGTGCTTAAGGGCTGGACGGATCTGCGCCTCGCGGACGCCGACCTGCCCCGGCACTTCAACGGCACCGGAAACATCGGCGTGCTGCTCGGAGAGCCGAGCGGATGGCTCGTGGACGTGGACCTGGATTGCGAGGAGGCGGTGGCGCTCGCGCCGGCGTTCCTGCCGCCGACGGGCGCGAAGTCCGGCCGGCCCGGCAAGCCGTCGTCGCATTGGTGGTACATCTGTGAGGGGGCGAAGACCCGCAAGCACCAAGACCCGGCGTCGAAGAAGATGATCGTCGAACTGCGGAGCACGGGCGCGCAGACGATCGTCGGCCCCAGCATGCACCCGAGCGGCGAGCCGTACGACCCGCTCGAGGGCGAGCCCGCCGCGGTCGATGCCGAGGCGCTGTGCGCGGCGGTCGCGGCCCTGGCCGAGGCGGTGACGAAGCAACGGCATGGCGATACACCCCGGCCGGAACGGCCGGTCTCCCGGCCGAGTGCGTCGAGCCCCGCCCCCGCGCCGGACGCCGTCCTGCGCCGCGCTGAGGCGTACCTGGACCGCATCCCGCCGGCGATCTCCGGCTCGGGCGGGCACGGCCAGACGTATGCCGCCGCGACGGCGATGGTGCATGGGTTCGGGCTCGACCCCGATACGGCGCTCGGGCTACTGCTCGACCGGTACAACCCGCGCTGCCAGCCGCCGTGGACGGAGAAGGAGCTGCGGCACAAGGTCAGCGACGCGGCGAATCGGCCGCACGACCGCCCGCACGGGTGGCTCCGCGACGCTCAGCAGCCGGAGGATCTCGGCGGCGTGGACCTCTCAGGGTTCGATCCCGAGCGCCGGCGCTGTGGTGGTGAGCGCCCCCGCTCCGAGCGCCCGCCCGACCCGGGGCCGTTCCCCGATCACCTGCTCCGCGTTCCGGGCTTCATCGAGCAGGTCGTGGCGCACAACCTGGCGACGGCCACGCGGCCGCAGCCCGTGCTCGCGCTGGCGGCGGGGATCTGCCTCCAGGCCGTGCTCGCGGCCCGCAAGGTGCGCGACGAGCGCGGCAACCGCACGAACGTCTACTGCGTCGGCGTTGCCCCCTCCGGCGCGGGCAAGGACAACGCCCGCAAGGTCAACAAGAACATCCTCTTCGCCGCCGACATGGTCGAGCACGAGGGGAATGAGGACCTGGCGTCGGACGCCGGGCTGATCACCGCCGTGGAGGCCGAGCCAGCGATCCTGTTCCAGATCGACGAGTTCGGCCGCTTCCTTCGCACCATCGGCGACCCGAAGAAGGCCCCGCACCTGTTCAACGTGCTGACGGCGCTGATGAAGCTGTACTCGAGCGCCGACACGGTCTTCCGGGGCAAGGCCTACGCCGACAAGAAGCGGAACAAGGTGGTCGATCAGCCCTGCGTGAGCGTCTACGGCACGACCGTGCCCGAGCACTTCTTCGAGTCGCTCACCGCCGACAGTCTCAGCGACGGGTTCATCGCCCGCCTGCTCGTGTTCGAGTCGGCCGAGACGCCGGCGCGGCAGCGCGCCCGGGCGACGGGCGTTCCCGACCCGATCAAGCAGGCCGCCGAGTGGTGGGGATCGTTCAAGCCGGGCGGCAACCTCGCCCCCGAGCACCCCCAGCCCATCGTGGTCGAGGCCACGCCGGAGGCCGGCGCGGTGTTCGATGCGCTCGCCGCGATGGTGGACGCCGAACTGGGAACGCCGGACGAGGCGGGGCGGTCGCTGTGGGCGCGGGCCGAGGAGAAGGCGTGCCGCCTGGCGCTGATCTACGCCTGCTCCGCGAACGCCCAGAAGCCGGTGATCGACGCGGACGCCGCGCGCTGGGCGTGCGACCTGTCGTCGTACCTGACCCGCCGCATGCTCTACATCGCCCACGAGTGGGTCGCCGACGGCGTGTTCGACGCCCGGCAGAAGCGCGTCGTCCGGGTGGTACGCAAGGCGGGTGGAAAGATCTCCCGCAGTGAACTCTGCCGCAAGACCCAGTGGCTGACGCAGCGGGAGCGGCAGGAAGTGATCGACAACCTCCTGGAAACACAGCAGTTGCGGCAGGAAGAGGAATCGACGGCAACGCGGCCGAAGGTGGTGTATGCGCTGGCCTGAACCGAATCTTTCAATCTTTCACCTATTCACCGCGCGCGCACGCGGAACGCGCGGGCATGGGCGCAAGGGAGGTATTGAAAGATTGAAAGATCTCTCTCTTTCATCATGTACTTTCCCCCTGCCGCCCCGCCGCGCCCATGCAGGTCGCGTGCCAGGCCGCGCCTACCACGAGCCCAACAGCCCGAAGCCTAACGGCGGGGGTGAGGGGGTCGGTAGGTACTTCCCCGCCCGCGTCGCGTTGCTACGCCCGCGGGAACAGCCGCGCTTGGCGACAGAGTTTGTTTGGGCCGTCCGAGCGCGGGGCGGCCGGGTGGCGGGGGTGGTACGCCCTCCCGCCAGGAACGCGACGTGGGCCAACGTGGGCGAACCCGTGGCCAACGGGTAGACCCGCAGGGTGGGGCGGATTGGGCGGATGAGCCGCCCCGGACGGGCCCGTAGCCCGAGCGAACCAACCAGCGATCCAGCGATCCCCGGACCCGTCGGCATGTGCCGCGGGCCATGACGCGCCACCCCGCGCCGGCGCTCGCCGCGCGCCCCCGACGGAGATCGCCGTGAACATCGAGATGCTCCCCATTGACGCGGTCAAGGAGTACGACCGCAACCCCCGCACCATCAGCGACGCCGCCATCGAAGCGGTCGCCAGGTCGATCCAGGCCTTCGGGTTCAAGATCCCGATCCTCATCGACGGCGAGGGCATCATCATCGCCGGGCACACTCGGCTCCGCGCTGCGCGGAAGCTCGGGCTGACCGAGGTGCCGACGATCCGCGCGGACGACCTGACGCCGGACCAGGTCAAGGCGCTGCGCATCGCCGACAACAAGGTCGCGTCGCTGACCTCGTGGGACATGGAGCTCCTGCCCATCGAGCTTGCCGACTTGAAGGGCGTGGACTTCGACCTCGCGGTGCTCGGTTTCAGCGCCGAAGACCTCGCGGCGCTCTTGGCGCCCGCCGGCACGGAGGGCCAGACCGATCCCGACGACGTGCCCGCTCCCCCCGACGCCGCGACGACGGTGCCCGGCGACATCTGGGTACTCGGCAACCACCGGCTCATGTGCGGAGACAGCAGCAAGCCGGAGGACCTCGACCGCCTGCTCGACGGCCAGCCGATCCACCTCGTCAACACCGATCCGCCGTACAACGTGAAGGTCGAGCCGCGGAGCAACAACGCGATCGCGGCGGGGTTGTCGTCGTTCCAGGCGACCAACGCCAAGCCGCAGACGCATCACCAGGGCCTGGACCTCGCCCGCCATCCCGAGAAAGCCAAGCCGACCGGGAAGAAGCTCCGGGCCAAGGACAGGCCGCTCGCCAACGACTTTGTGAGCGACGCCGAGTTCGATCGGCTGCTCACGGCGTGGTTCGGCAACATCGCCCGGGTGCTGATCCCCGGCGGCGGGTTCTACATCTGGGGCGGCTACGCGAACTGCGCCAACTACCCGCCGGTGCTCAAGGCGATGGAGCTGTACTTCTCGCAGGCGGTGATCTGGATCAAGGAGCACCCGGTCCTGACCCGCAAAGACTTCATGGGCAACCACGAGTGGTGCTTCTACGGCTGGAAGGAGGGCGCTGCGCACCGCTTCTTCGGCCCCGCCAACGTGCCCGACACATGGTCGGTGAAGAAGGTGAACCCGCAGAGCATGGTCCACCTCACCGAGAAGCCGGTGGAACTCGCGCGCCGTGCCATCGAGTACTCGTCGCGGCCCGGCGAGAACGTGCTCGACCTGTTCGGCGGGAGCGGCAGCACACTCATTGGCGCGGAGATGACCGGGCGGCGGGCGTTCCTCATGGAGCTCGACCCGCTCTACTGCGATGTCATCGTGCAGCGCTGGGAGAAGTTCACGGGCCGGAAGGCGGAGCGGCTGGGCTCAAACGCTGTGGCCGAAGAGAAAGCCGCGACGAGCGTCGCGGCGGAGGGGGTCGGGTCGTGACCCGCTCAGGATTCGGGCAGTTCGTGCATGGCGGCCAGCGCCCGGTCGGCGATGTTCTCGCCGCGTGCGCTGTAGGAGCCGTCGGGCTCGCGCGCGAGCAGCCCCAGGTGGACCATGAACTCGCAGGCGGCTTCGACGTCCTCGCGGCCGAACTGGAAGCTCTCGGCTTGCCGGGCTCCCTCGATGAAGAACGACCCGCCGCGGGACTGTGCGAACTCGGCGACCGCGGCCAGGGCGTCGGGGATGGCGCTCTGGCGGAGAATGACCCGGCCGCCAGCCTCGGCCTCGCGGACGAGGCCGTGGCTGCGGTCGTAGTGGAACCGCTGGGTCGCGCCCTCCGGGATCGGCGTGGGCGGTTCGACGGACCGCGCCAGGCCCTCCCACTCCTCCTCGGTGAGCATCTCGGAGTCGCGGGCGTCCAGCAGCGCCCGCGCCGCGGCGCGGAGGGCGTCACCGTCAGCGGGGCCTTGCTCGTCGTTCTCGAAGGCATCGACATCGAGGACGGCCAGGTAGAAGGTCTGCCCGTCCGGAGTGGCGATGCGCAGGCCGGACATGCCTCGCCGCGAGGCGTTGCCCAGGAAAGTCCCCTCCGGCCGGGGCCGGTCGGCGGATTCGCCGGTGCTGGCGGACAAGAGCGAGCGGAGGTGGTCGATGAGTTGGTCGCGTGTCATGGGTCATGGCTCCTTTCTGGTTTCGGCCGCCGGGCGGCGCAGCCGCGCCGCCGAGCGGAAGGTGGTGCGGCGGCCCGTGCGCTCGTTGACCACGTCGATCACCGAGCGGGACGCGCCGTTGAAGGCGGCGGTCTCGCGCATCGCCAGGACGCGGACGGTCGTGAGCACGCCCGAAACCCTTGCGATGTAGCGGCCGCCGACCTGAACGTCTGCGATCTTCATGGGTCAGGCCTCCTCTCCCGGATTGGGGTCATTGGGGTCATACCGCAGGGTCGCGGTGCCGTCCTCATTGACCGTGGGCTGCTGACCCTCCCAAGGGCGCGGCTGCTCGTAGCAGCAGAGATAGAGCGCTGGTGCGGCCGTGTCGCGCAGCGTGACGCGGTGATTCCCGTCGACCTCCGCCGCGGCGCAGACCTGCTGCTCCGCGTAGGCCGCGCTGAACCGGGGGCCGTTGATGATGCCGACGACGACCTGGGCGTCGGGGTCGAGCCCCTGCATCGCCTCGAACAACTTCTTGACGGTGAGCATGGGTCAGGCCCCCTTCCCGGCCACGAACCGGCCCTTGTCGTGCTTGCGGAAGCGGGCGCTGTCGCCCTTGGCGGCGATCTCGCGGATGATGGCGGCGTAGAGCGTGGCCTCCGGCGTTTTCCCGCCGGGGCTCTTCCAGAGGCCCTTGGCCTCCATCTCCGCGATCATGTCCTTGGCCCGCATCGGGGCCTTCGCGCCCGCGATGACTTGGGCCGCGGCGTCAAGGGCGCTGACGCGCTTCGGCTTGGCCTCCTTGGCAGCCTTCGGGGCCTTGGGCATCTTCGCGGCCTTGCCGCCCTTGGCCTTTGCGGGCGTCGCGTCGGCGGCCTTGCCATCCAGACGGTCCTGGATCTCGGCGAGCGCCGCCTTGCGGAGGCGCTCGGCCTTCGCCGCCCCGTCGGCGCGGGCCGCGCTCTTGGACTTCGCGGGGGTGCGGGTCTTCGGGGCCTTCTTGGACTTCGTACTCATGCTGTTCTCCGAACTACGGGTGCGAAAGGCCGCCGCACGCTGCGGCGGCAAAGCGTCGGGCGGCCTTCCGGCCGCGCGAAGCGGAGGGGGCGGTTACTCGGTCCAAACCAGAATGCGGGTCTCGGTCCTGCCGTCCCACTGGGCCTTCAGGCCCGCGCGGGTCAGCGCCGCCACGATCTCGCGGCCGTCGCCGGCCCAGGCGAGGTAGCAGCGCCCGCTGCGATCGATGTCCGCGGCGTCCTGGCGGTGGTAGAAGACGTACTTGCCCGCGCGGTCGTCGGGGATCGCGGCGCAGGCGCAGGTGCTGCAGCACCAGAAGTTCGAGCGGCAGAAGTACCCCTGGCGGCGGAGGTCCTTGTACGCGGCTTTGATGGCGTCGCGGAGGTCGAGGGGCTGGCGAGTGGTTCCGGCGGGGGTCGTGTCCGTGGCGTCATGCATGGCGTGGCTCCTGGTTCGTGGTGGGTGCGGTCAGCAGCCCGCGACGCGCTCGATCTCGTTGAGCACGTCGTGGACCATCGAGTTGGTGGCGGCGGCGCGGCCGCGGCGATCGGTTCCGTAGACGGCCTTGGCGACCTCGACCGCCTTCGCGTAGCGGGCGTCGCGGTCCTCCTCGCGTCCGACCTCCGCGATGACGTGGTCGTGCTTGCCGGCGGCCCGCGTGAAGCGCTCGACGCTGACGGTCGCGCCGGCGTCGGTGCGGGTGATCTTGATGTCTTCCTGGACTCCCGCGATCACGATCGTCTTGATGTTCATGGGCGTGTTCCTTCGTGGGGGTGCTTGGGTGGGAGGCGGTCACTCGGCCAGGAAGCGCTCGACGTCCTCCGTCTGCATCCCGCTCAGGAAGGTGACGAGGTTGATCAGGTCGCCTCGGATGTGCCCGAGGTCTCCGGCGCGGCCCCAGTTGGTCGGGTCGGTCTTGGCGCCCTCGGCGTGCTTGTCGAGTTCCATCTGCAGCACGTCGAGGAGGCGGGCGATGTCGTTCCGCCGCGCGGCGTACATCTCGGCGGCGCTGGGCTGCGGCTGGTTGTTCTTGCTGGTGTTCATCTACTTGCTCCTATGCGAAGGGGAGTCCCGGTAAACAGCGAAGCCCGCGTTTCGCGGGCTTCAGGCGGTCGGGTGGGTTGTGCGACTGGGCGGCGGCGCCTTGGGCCGGCCTACCGCGTCGAGGTAGTCGACCAGGTCGCTGGCGTGCCAGGTATCACCGTCGATCGCGTCGTGCTCCTCCGGACCGCGGCGGCCGTCCGGGTCAATCTCGAAGAGGCGAAAGCCGCCGGCGGTGGCGGCGTCGATCGACCAGACGCGGCCGTCGGGGGTGCGGAGTTCGACGCCGGCCACCGTGAATCCGCGGCGTCCGAGGCGCTCGGCGATCTCGATCATGTTCTTGGTCGTGGCGTTCATTGTCGCGTTCTCCGTCGCGGGCGGCGTTCCCGTGGTGGCCGCCCGCGTTGGACACATGAAGCCATGACATCCGCGGGCAGGCAAGGCGATCCGCGGCGATTCCGCCGTCATTCCGCGACATGTGGGCAACTTCGGCGGGCATGTGGGCAAGTTCGGGCCGGAGGTCCGCGATGACTCCCGAACACGCGCCTAGTCACGCCCCCCACGCTGCGGCCCAGGGGATGTCCCGTCTGAACCCCGCCGCGCTGCCCGTCGCGGACGCTGCCCGCGTGCTGACGCGCCTGGGCGGGAAAGCGGTGACGGAGGGCATGCTCAATGCGGACATTGATGCGGGCGCGCCGGCGAACGCAGACGGCACCATCAACCTCGTGCACTACGCCGCATGGCTCGTGAAGGAGATGGCCGCAGGTGGCGATTGACCCGCGCAAACTCAAGCCCGGCGAGCTCGCGCGGCTGCTGAACAGCACGCCGCTGGGCGAGGTCGTCAGCGAGCGGCAGCTCCACCGGCACCGCACGCGCGCGGGGTTCCGCGTCGCTCCGGATGGCGACGCCGGCAAGGTCGACCTCTTCCGGTACGTGGCGTGGCTGGTGACCACGCGCCACGAGGCGCTGGCTGAGGCGGCGCGGCAACCCGAGGGCCTGACCGGCTACGAGGCGATGAAGGAGCGGGCACGGCAGCGCAACGCCATGCTCTCGCTCTCGGGGCGCGACATCGGCGAGCTGCCGCCCGTGGCCGACCCCGCGCGGCGGGAGAGGGCGGCACGCGACTTTCGCTTCTTCTGCGAGGCGTACTTCCTGCAGACGTTCCACCTCAAGTGGTCCGACGACCACCTGAAGGTCATCGCCAAGATCGAGCAGGCCGTGCTCGAGGGCGGGCTGTTTGCGATGGCGATGCCGCGCGGCAGCGGCAAGACCTCCCTCTGCGAAGTCGCCTGCCTGTGGGCGATGCTGTACGGCCACCGCGACTTCGTGGCGCTGATCGGCTCCGACGAGGAGCATGCTGCCGGGATGCTCGAATCGATCAAGGCGGAGTTGGAGAACAGCGAACAGCTCGCCGGCGACTTCCCGGAGGTCTGCCACCCGATCCGCTGCCTGGAGGGCATTCACCAGCGGGCATCGGGCCAGCTCTACCAGGGCAGGCAGACGCACATCGGCTGGACGGCACGGGAGATCGTGCTGCCAACGATCCCCGGATCGGCCGCCGCGGGCGCCATCATCCGCGTCGCGGGGATCACGGGCCGCATCCGCGGCATGAAGCACAAGCGCGCCGACGGCACCTCGGCCCGCCCGTCGCTTGTGCTTATCGACGACCCCCAGACCGATGAGTCGGCGCGCTCGCCGTCGCAGTGCGCCAACCGCGAGCGCATTCTCGCCGGCGCCATTCTGGGCCTGGCCGGCCCGGGCAGGAAGATCGCGGGCCTGATGACGCTCACTGTCGTTCGGCCCGACGACCTGGCCGACCGCATTCTGGACCGGGACAAGCATCCGCAGTGGCAGGGGGAACGGACGAAGATGGTCTATGCGTTCCCAACGGCCGAGCGCCTCTGGGCCGAGTACGCCCATCTGCGTGCAGAGGGGCTGAAGGCCGATCGCGGGATCGCGGAGGCGACGGAGTTCTACGGCCGCCACCGGGTCGAGATGGACGCCGGCGCCGTTGTCGCCTGGCCCGAGCGCTTCAATCACGACGAACTGTCGGCGGTGCAGCACGCGATCAACCTGCGGCTGCAGAACGAGGCGGCGTTCTTCGCCGAGTACCAGAACGAACCGTTGCCCGACGTGGATGTCGCGGACGACCTGCTGAGCGCCGGCCAGATCGCTGCGAAAGTGAACTGCCACGCCCGTGGGCTGGTGCCGCTGGGCTGCTCGCACCTGACGATGTTCGTGGACGTGCAGGGCAATGCGCTGTTCTATCTGGTCGCCGCTTGGGAGGATGACTTCACCGGCCACATCATCGACTACGGCACCGAGCCCGACCAGAAGCAGGCATACTTCACGCTCCGGGATGTCAAACGCACTCTCGGCGCAGCCTCCCCCCGCGCCGGGATTGAAGGTGCGATCTACGCCGGTCTGGAGCGGCTCATCGAGGGCACGGTCGCCCGCGAGTGGCGGCGCGACGATGGCGCAATGGTCCGGATTGATCGTTGCCTGATCGACGCCAACTGGGGGTCGTCTACAGACGTGGTGTACCAGTTCTGCCGGCAGTCGCCGCACGCCGGAGTGCTCATGCCCAGCCACGGGCGCTATGTCGGCGCGTCGAGCATCCCCTTCTCAGACTACAAGCGGAAGCGCGGCGACCGTGTCGGGCTCAACTGGCGCATCCCGGTTGGCACCGGCAAACGCACCGTCCGCCATGTCGTATTCGACACCAACTACTGGAAATCGTTCACGCACGCGCGCCTCGCGGTCCCGATGGGCGACCCGGGATGTCTGTCGCTCTTCGGCAGCAAGGCCGAGGCGCACCGGCTCCTGGCCGAGCACCTGACCAGCGAGTACCGCGTGAAGACGCAGGGCCGTGGCCGCAGCGTGGACGAGTGGAAGCTCCGCGTCGATGGCGTCGACAACCACTGGCTCGACTGCCTCGTGGGCGCCGCGGTGGCAGCGTCGATGAAGGGCGCCGTTCTCTTCGGCACGGATCAGAGGGTTGCGCCGCGTCCCCGGCTGAGGCTCTCGGAACTGCGGAGAGCTCGGCGATGAACCCGCCCCGAGAGTCCAGGCCGATTCGATCGCCCGAGACGAGGGGCCTGGTGTGCCCCAGGTGCGGCTGTTGCCACCTCGAAGTGCTCTACACGCGGCGCGCGCCCGGCGGAGCAAGCCGGCGACGGCGTGCATGTCGGAACTGCGGGCGCCGCATCAGCACGACCGAGCGCCTGACCGGCTGACGGCCCGAGGGACGTTCTACGGGTAGAACGAGTTTCAAGAACCGGCGTGTGCGCCGGGCAGATGTCCGCGCGACTGCATAGGGAGCCACTGGAGGCCCGGCACGTTCCCGGGCTTCGGAGTGCTGCCATGTCCGACCCCGCCCCCAACCTCGAACAGGCCATCCGCGACAACGCGGCCCAACCGGCCAAAGCGTCGGTCGACGGCCAGACCGTCGAGCAGCACCCGCTGAAGGACCAGATCGAGGCCGACCGCTACCTCGCGTCCAAGGACGCCGCGAGGAAGCCCGGCCTCGGCGTCAAGTTCGCCAAGCTCGTCCCGCCCGGTGCTGAGTAACCGGCTTCCTTCTCCCCTGCCCGCCACGCGCCCCATGCTCACGACCATCGCCAACATCCTCGGCCGGGCCACGCGTGAACGAGGGACGCTCTCGCCCGCACGCGCGGCCGCGCTCGCCGCCTCCTCCGCTGGCCCGCACGGACGCGGGCTTCGTGGGGGGGGCGGCCGGGGTGCTCGTGCGGTGGCGGTGCGCCGTGCGTCGCGTTCGGTGCTTGCCAAGTTCGACTCGGCCCAGACCACGCCCGACAACCGCAAGCACTGGGCGGCGGCCGATGGCCTTTCGCCCAACGCGGCGGTCAGCCCCGAGGTTCGGCGCATCCTCCGCAGCCGCGCCCGCTACGAGGTCGCCAACAACTCCTATGCCAAGGGGATCGTCCTCACGCTGGCCAACGACACGATCGGCACCGGCCCGCGGCTGCAGATGCTCACGGGCGACGCCGCGGCGAACCGCCGCGTGGAGGAGCTCTTCGAGTCCTGGGCCGAGGCGATCGACCTGCCCGGCAAGCTCCGCACCATGCGGCTCGCCCGCGCCGAGAGCGGCGAGGCATTCGGGCTCCTGGTCAGCAGCCCGAGCATCGACTCTCCGGTCAAGCTCGACCTGCGGCTCATCGAGCCGGAGCAGGTTGCCACACCCTGGCGCGTCGGGATGCGAGTCCCTGACAACGAGGTCGATGGCGTCGTCCTGGACGAGCACGGCGTTCCCGTGGCGTACCGCGTGCTGCGCCATCACCCTGGCGACTGCGGCGGCTGTGCGGGCGGCGCCCCCGATCCCGCGGCGTTCGACACGCTCCCCGCTACCAGCGTGCTGCACTACTTCCGGCCCGATCGGCCGGGGCAGATGCGCGGTATCCCCGACATCACGCCGGCGCTGCCGCTGTTCGCGCAGCTGCGGCGGTACACGCTGGCCGTCATCGCCGCCGCGGAGACCGCCGCGGACTTCGCTGCGGTGCTCTACACCGAGGCGCCCGCCAACGGCGAGGCCGATCCGCTGGAGCCGATGGACGAGGTCGAGCTCGAGAAGCGGATGGCGACGGTGCTGCCCGGCGGCTGGAAGCTCGGGCAGGTCCACGCCGAGCAGCCGACCACGAGCTACGCGGAGTTCAAGCGCGAGATCTTGAACGAGATCGCCCGCTGCCTGAACATGCCCTTCAACGTCGCGGCGGGAAACTCCTCGGGGTACAACTACGCCAGCGGCCGGCTCGATCACCAGACGTACTTCAAGAGCCTGCGCGTCGACCAGCACCACCTGCGGCTCGCGGTCCTCGACCGCCTGCTCAAGGCGTGGCTCGACGAAGCGGCGCTCGTCGAGGGGCTGCTCCCGCAGTCCATGCGGGTGCGCTCTGCAGCGATCCCGCACACCTGGTTCTGGGACGGCGTCGAGCACGTTGATCCCGCCAAGGAAGCCACGGCCCAGGCCACGCGCCTGGCCAACCACACGACCACGCTCGCCGCCGAGTTCGCCCGCCAGGGGCGCGACTGGGAGGACGAGCTGCGCCAGCGGGCGAAGGAACTCGCGCTCATGGCCGAGCTCGGGCTCCCGCTCACCACGATTGCCCAGAACGGCTCCGCGCCGCAGCGCGATGAGGAACAGGAGACCACCGCCGATGCAACGTGACACGATCAGTTTTGCTGACCATCCCCTCGTCATCCGCGCTCAGCACGCTGGCGACGGCGACGCGGGCCAGAAGAGCCTCTCGCTCACCGCTCAGGCAGAATTCGAGTTCGTCGCGGGCGCGGGCGGCGATGCGGGGGCCAGCACCGCGCTGCCGACGTTCCGAATGGTCGCGTACACCGGTGGCCCGATGAAGGTCGCCGGGTGGCGGCACCCCGTCGTCATCGACCTGGCGGGCCTGGCGATCCCCTCGCAGTCCCGCCCGATCCGCTTCGGGCATGATGCAGCCGCGGGCGTCGGGCATACCAGCGCCGTTGCCGTCGAGGACGGCAGGCTCGTCGCCTCCGGCATGATCTCCCGCGACACGCACGCCGCCAAGGAGGTCGTCGCCTCGGCGCGGAACGGTTTCCCGTGGCAGGCGTCGGTGGGGGCGAGCGTGGAGGCGTTCGAGTTCCTCCGCGAGAACCAGTCCGCCACCGTCAACGGCCGCGAAGTCCAGGGGCCGCTCAACATCGTCCGCCGTGCCACGCTGGGCGAGATCAGCTTCGTGGATCTCGGGGCCGACGGCGGGACGACCGCCAGCATCGCGGCCTCCGGTGAGGCAGCTGGCGCGGGCGGTGGTCGCGACGGCGGTGACGCCGGGGGCACGCCGACCGCTGGGGCCGGCGGCTCGGGCACGCCCGACCCGGTCCGTGACCTCCGCGCCCAGATGGCTGCCGAGACTGACCGGATCACGGCGATCCGTCGCCTGTGCGCCGGGGCGCACGCGGGCATCGAGTCCCAGGCGATCCGCGAGGGGTGGGACGCCACGCGCACGGAACTCGAGGTGCTGCGCGCCAGCCGGCCCAAGGCCCCCGCCGGTCCGGCGATCCACGCGAACGGCCAAGCCGGCATCACGCAGAAGGTGCTCGAGGCCGCGTGCATCCTCTCGGGCCGCTTGGAGACTCCGGAGAAGCACTGCGACGAGCGCGACCTCGAGGCCGCCAGCCGCGCCTTCGGCCGCACGATGGGATTGCAGGAGTTGCTCCTGCACGCCGCCTGGGCCAACGGCTATTCGGGCCGCACCTTCCGCGACTGGCACGGCGTGATGGACGCGGCGTTCGGCCGCCACATCGAGGCCTCGGTCGGCAACAGCACGATCAGCATCGCAGGCATCCTCTCCAACGTCGCCAACAAGTTCCTGCTGGAGGGCTTCTTCAGCGTCGAGCGCACCTGGCGGAACATCTGCGCCGTCCGCAGCGTCACCGACTTTAAGACCGTCACCAGCTATCGGCTCACCGGCAACGACGGGTACGAGAAGGTCGCCCCGGGCGGCGAGATCAAGCACGGGACGCTCGGCGAGGAGAGCTACTCCAACAAGGCCGAGACCTACGCGCTGATGCTGTCGATCGACCGGACCGACATCATCAACGACGACCTGGGCGCGATCACGACCGTCCCCCGCAAGCTCGGCTCGGGCTCGGGAAAGACCATCAACGAGGTCTTCTGGGCGGCGTTCATGGCCAACAGCGGCTTCTTCACGGTCGGCAACAAGAACTACATCTCCGGCGCCGACACGGTGCTCTCGATCGACGGGCTGACCAAGGCCGAGGTCACGTTCATGGACCAGGTGGACTCCGACGGCAAGCCCATCGGCGTGCTGCCGTCGATCCTGCTGGTGCCCACGGCGCTCTCGGCGATGGGCAGCCAGCTGTTCAAGAGCCTGGAGCTGCGCGACAACACCGCCAACGCCCGCTACCCCGTCACCAACCCCCACCAGGGCAAGTTCCGCGTCGAGGTCAGCCGCTACCTGGGCAACCCCAAGTTCACCGGCAACTCCACCAAGGCGTGGTACCTGCTGGCGGATGCGAGCGACCTGCCCGTGGTGGAGATGGCCTTCCTCAACGGGCAGGAATCCCCGACGATCGAGACGGCCGAGCAGACCTTCAACCGCCTGGGCATCCAGATGCGCGGCTACCACGACTTCGGCGTGGCCCTGCAGGACCCGCGCGGCGGCGTCAAGAGCAAGGGTGAGGCGTAATGGGCGATGTGCTGCCGGGCGGGGGAGATGACGGCGGCGGAGTCACACCAGTCGAGCCGGAGGAACCCGGCAGCGGAGGATCTCAGATGTCCACGACGAAGTTCGTTCAAGATGGCGCGGCAATCGACTACACGCCGGTAGCCGACCTCCCGGCGGGCACCGTGGTTGTGCAGGCGGACCTGGTCGGCACCACGCGCGTCGACCTCAAGGCCAACCAGCTCGGCTCGCTGGCGGTGCAGGGGGTCTTCGACTTCCCCAAGGCCGCCGGGGCGGGCACGGCGTTCACCGTCGGCACTCTGGCTTACTGGGACGCGGTAGCCAAGGTCGCCACCAAGACCGCCGCCGGCAACAAGCTCATCGGCAAGGCCGTGCGGGCCGCGGCCGACGCCGACACCACCGTGCGCATCCGCATGTCGCAGTAAGGGGAGGGCGGCATGGGCGATCTGCTCGAACAGGGCGCGGCGTTCCTCGACGACCAGCGGCACCGGCACATGAGCCGTTCCGTGGTCTACCGGCGCGGGGCCGAGGCGACGGAGGTCCAGGCCACCATCGGCCGCACCGAGTTCGAGCAGGCGGATGACGCGGGCCTGATCCACCGCACGGAGTCGCGGGACTTCCTGATCCGAACGGCGGACCTGGATCTGGGCACGGGCCCGATCCAGCCCAAGGCGGGTGACCAGGTGCGGGAGCATGTCGGAACGCAGGTGCTGGTGTATGAGGTCAACGCGCCCGGCGGCCAGCCACCGTGGAGATACAGCGACCCGTACCGCAGGGTGATGCGGGTCCACACGAAGTTCGTGGGCACGGAGGCGTGATGACGGGAGCGAGCGCACAGAACGGCACCAACGGCGGCAAGGCCTCGCTGCGCGTCCAGTGGGCGGGGATCGTCGTCACGATCCTCATCGCGGCTGGCGCGATGACCGTCCAGTGGGGCGTGGTCACCGCCAAGCTCCAACAGGTCGAGAAGCGACTGGACGAACTCATCGTCGAGGCCCGCGCCCTGCGCACCGAATACCAGTCCATCGAGCGGCGCGTGTCGTACCTCGAGGGTCGGCTCAACGGAAGGGGTGGCCAGTGAGCACCATCTCGACCATCGCCGACGCCGTCGCCGAGCACATCAACGCCGGGACATACTCGCGCCCCGTGAGTGCCGAGCGGGTCTATCAGCCCGCCTTCACGCTCCAAGACCTGAAGGACCTGCGCGTGTCGGTCGTGCCGCGGACGGTCGGCATCTCCGCCGCCAGCCGCGACAGCAGCATCTTCGAGTGCGTCATCGACGTGGGCGTGCAACAGAAGCTGCCCGCCGAGAACGAGCAAGCCGAAATCGACGCCCTTCTCGACCTCGTTGAGGAGATCGCCGACCACCTGCGGCTCGCGCGCCTCCCGGAAGCGCCCGAGGCGGCGTGGGCGGGCATTGCCCACGAGCCCGTGGTGTCGAGCGAGTCACTGGAGCAGCACCGGGTCTTCACGAGCGTCCTGAGCGTCACGTACCGGGTCCGGAGGTAGGCCGTGCGGAACGTCGTCCTCATCAAGGTGGACCTCGACGACAGCGACAAGCCGCTGTCCGACGCCCGGCTGGTGGCGACGTTCACACTGGCCGCCGCGCCAACGAACACGCAGGCCGCGACGCTCACCGACGGCAAGGGCGTGGAGATCCAGTTGCCGACGGGCGTGCAGTACCGCTTCGAGCGGGTCAACCTGGCGGACCTGTTCGTGCGGAGCAAGGGCGGCGAGTCGGTGTACGTGGTTGGGCACACGGCCTGAGGCCGCTGGTCAAGGAGCAAGGCGATGGCGATCAAACTGGGCATGGAGGCCGCCCTCAAGTTCAAGGTGGGCGGCCAGGCGGGCGGGGGAACGTGGACGGCGCTGGGCAACACCCGCGACGTGACGCTCAATCTCGAAGCGGGCGAGGCCGACGTGACCACGCGCGCCAACAGCGGCTGGCGGGCAACCGTCGCCACGCTCAAGGAGGCGAGCGTCGAGTTCGAGATGGTGTGGGACACCGCCGACGCGGGCTTCACCGCCATCAAGAACGCGTTCTTCAACAACGCCGTCATCGGATTACAGGTCCTCGACGGGACCAGCGGCCAGGGCCTTCAGGCCGACTTCTCCATCACCAACTTCTCGCGCAGCGAGGCGCTCGAGGAGGCGATCACCGTCTCGGTCACGGCGAAGGTGACCTACTCGACGACGGCGCCTTCATGGATCGGCGGGTAATCCCCCCCACGATCCCCTCCCACGATAACCACGCAGCACTCAATCAGGAGACACGAATGCGGACATTTGCGGACAATGCGGGCAGGCAGTGGCAGGTCGAGATCAACGTCGCGGCGCTCAAGCGCGTGCGCGGGCTGGTGCGCGTGGACCTCATGCAGCCGATCGAGGGCTCGGGCGGGCTGATCGAGCGGCTCGTCCGAGATCCCGTCCTGCTGTGCGATGTGGTCTACGCCCTGTGCAAGCCCGAGGCGGACGCGAAATCCATCTCCGACGAGGACTTCGGCCGGGCGATGGCCGGCGACGCCATCGAGCACGCCACCGCCGCGGTGCTGGAGGAACTCGTGTCTTTCTGCCCGAGCCCGAGGGACCGGGCCAACCTCGGGCGGGTGCTCCAGGCCACGCGGGAAGTGATGGACAAGGCGCGGGACCTGGCGACCCGGCGGATCGATCACCTGATCCAGAGCGGGGAGCTGGACCGGATCGCGGAGAGCGCCCTCGCGGAAGCGGACCCACCGCCGCCGACGCCTGGCGACTCGTCTGGCACTGTGCCGGAGCCGTTGGAGTCGATCCCGGCCCCCTGACGCTGCGCGAGTTGATGGACATGCTCGAAGGGCGGCAGCGCCACGAATGGTCCATCGCCTCGTCGTGCCTCTCGGTCATCGCCAACCTGCACCGCGACCCCAAACGCACGCGCTCGTTCAAGCCCAGCGACTTCGACCCATTCGCCAATCGCCACCCCACGCAGCGTCCCATCAAGGTTGATGTGTCCGTGCTCAAGGACGTGTTCATCGACGGCAAGTTCCCCGACCTGCCCAAGGAGGTTCACGGATGAAGTCACTCGCTCCGCTTTCCACCCGCCATGTCGTCTACCTCGTCGGCCTGCTCTTCCTGGCGCTCGTGCTCGCCTCGTGCGCCGGGATCGACCTGGGCGACCTCGTCAAGGTCAAGACACCCAACGCCATCCAGCAGACCACAGGGCTGCGCTCGACGCTGAGCCTCAACGAGGCCGAGGTCGAATACCAGCAGTGGTTCAACCAGGTGCAGGCCACCGGCGCGCAGTGGAAGAGCAACATCGACCGTTCAGGCGAAGTCCGTGGCCTGCTTGGACAACTCACGCTCTCGGCACTCGACACCGTCGGCCCCACCGTGGCGGGGTTGCCCGTCCTCGGTCCCGCGTTGCCTGCGCTTACCGGCATCGTCGGCCTGTTCATCGGCTCGGGGCGGCTCCGCAAGGAGAAGGAAGCGTCGTTCAACAAGGGCCTGGAGACCGGCCGCGATATGTCGGAAGCCTGATTCAAGGAGGAACCACCGATGCAGATCGTCCCCGGACGCTTTGTCCGAGTCCCCAACAAGCCACCGTACCAGCACCCTGCCGCCAGCCCGGACTACTTCGCCACGCGCGGCGAGGTGGTCTGCGGTGGGCGGCGTGCGACACTCGACCTGCTCTTTACGCCCACGGAACTGCGCCGGGCCGCGCACCGCGCGCAGAAGAACCGCGAGGACATCCCGCCGGCGAAGCGGCAGTCGCTCCTGGCCCTCATCCGGCGCGTGCTGGGTGGTGGTGAGCGGTGATCACCATGCGGATCAAGGACATGTTCTTCGACCGCCACGTCGTCATTCGGGCGATGGATTCGGCCAAGCGCAAGGTGCTCAGCCAAGCTGGGGCGTTCATCCGCACGGCGGCCAAGACCAGCATCCGCAAGCGCAAGGGGACCGCCCCGCCCGGCAAGCCGCCGCACTCACATGAGGGGAGCCTGCGGAAGTGGATCCTCTTCGGGTACGACCGCGCGAGCGATTCGGTCGTGGTGGGTCCGGTTGGGTTTGCCAAGAGCACCGCGCCGCGGGCACTGGAACACGGCGGTGAGACGGTCGTGCATACCAGGCGCAAGGGAAGGTTGACATCGCGGAAGGTCAAGATCGCCGCGCGGCCGTTCATGGCCCCGGCGCTGGAGAAGGAGCGGCCCAAGTTGCCGCTGCTGTGGCGGAACTCGATCCGCAAGGGAGGTTGATCGGTGGCCGACGCTCGGGGCATCCGGGCCGGACGGGCGTTCGTCGAACTCGGCGTGAGCGACAAGCTCAGCGCCGGGCTTCGCCGCGCCCAGAAGCGTCTAAAGGCCTTCGGCCAGGGGCTGCGCAGCGCCGGCACGAGGCTGGCGGGCATCGGCGCGGCGGCGGTCACGGCGCTGCTCGGGACTGTGAAGGTCTTCTCCGGCATGGGCGACGCCCTTGACAAGATGAGCCTTCGCACCGGCACCAGCGTCGAGGCTCTGAGCGAGCTGGGCTTCGCCGCCGAGCAGGCTGGTGCGGACCTGGAGACGCTGGAGAACGGCCTGAAGTTCATGCAGCGGTCGCTTGTGGACGCGGCGAAAGGCTCGGCCTCTGCGCAGCAGGCCCTTTCACTGCTTGGGCTCTCGTTTGAGGATCTCGCGAGCCTCTCGCCCGATCAGCAGTTCAAGCGCCTGGCCGACCGCCTTGCGCAGGTCACCGACCCGGCGCTCCGCACCGCCTTAGCGATGGATATCTTCGGCAGGGCCGGGACGAAGTTGCTGCCTCTGCTCTCATCAGGCGCAGCGGGGATCGAAGAACTCCAGGCGCAGGCCCGCAGCCTGGGCTTGACTGTCAGCACGCAGACCGCCAGGGACGCCGCGGAACTCAACGACACGCTCAACATCCTCTGGCGTGTGGTCAAGCAAGGCGTCTTTGCCATCGGCGGGGCGCTTGCCCCCACCATCAAGGATCTGTCTCAGCGGATCACCCGCGTCATCGTCGCCGCCACCGACTGGATCAAGCGGAACAAGGACTTGGTGGTGTGGGCCTTGAAGGTCGCGGCGGGCGTGGTGGTAGTCGGGGCCGCGCTCATCGGCCTGGGCGTGGCGATTACCGGCGTAGCGGCGGCCATGGGCGTGCTCGCCGCTGTCTTCTCCGGCATCGGCGCGGCCTTCGGGCTTGTCGGCGCGGCGTTGGGGGCCCTGCTCAGTCCCATAGGCCTGGTCGTCGCCGCTGTCGTTGGCCTCGGCGGGGCCTTGCTCATCACCAGCGGCGCGGGCGGGGCCGCCCTCGAATGGCTCGGGGAGCAGTTCACGCGCCTGCGCGACTGGGCGACCAAGGTCATCGACGGCATCTCCGACGCACTCGCCGCCGGGGACATTGCCCTCGCGGCCGAGGTCCTGTGGCTGAGCCTCAAGGTCATCTGGCAGCAGGGCGTCGCGGCGCTGAACAAGGCGTGGCTGGGGGCGAAGGAGTACTTCCTGAGCACAGCCCACTCCATGTGGTACGGGGCGCTGGCCGCCGCCGAGATCGGGTTCCACGCCATCGAGGTCGCGTGGATCGAGACCACGGCGTTCCTCTCCAAGACGTGGACGAACTTCACCACCGGCTTTCAGCAGATCTGGGAGTCCGCCTCGTCGTGGGTCGCCAAGCGGATGCTGGAGATCCAGGGGCTGTTCGACTCCGGGCTGGACGTGGACGCCGCGAAGAAGGCGGTGGACCAGCAACTCGCGTCGCGGCTCGTAGAACTTGAGGACGCCGCGCAGCGCGACGTGGCAGCGCGGGAGCGACGCCGCGCCGCAGAGCGCGAGCAGGCCGCGGCGATCCACGAGGCCACGCTCGCGGCGATCG
>JAHCJE010000038.1 GCA_026128865.1 Phycisphaeraceae bacterium
GCCGACGACGGCGTTCCTGCTCATCACGGGCGTCATCGGCGCGTTGCAGGTCTTTGACATCGTGTTCGTCATGACCGGCCAGGTCGAGAGCGACCGCACCAACGTGCTGAACCTGTACGTCTACCGCCAGTTCAGTTACGGGCAACTCGGCTACGTCGCCGCCATCGGTGTCGTCATCTTCACCATCACCCTCCTGGCGACGCTCGCGCAACTCGCGTGGTACGGCGTGCGAAAGAGGAGTGTGTAGCGTGAGCGCGATCGCCCGTCATCGCCGCCCGCCATTGGCGATCGTGCTGCTCGTCCACGCGCTCGTCTACGCGGGCGTGGCCGCGATGGCGCTCCCGCTCCTCTGGATGGTCCTCACGTCGCTCAAGACCGAGACCGAAGCCGGGACTTCGCCGACGTTCGCCACCCTGCTGCCCGATGCGCCGCAGTGGGCGAACTACGCCCGCGCCTTCGAGTCCGCGCGCCTCGAGCGTTACTACCTGAACTCGACGCTCGCCGCCGTGCTGACGACAGTGCTCGCCGTCGCCCACAACGCGCTGGCCGGGTACGCCTTCGCGAAACTCCGGTTCCGGGGCCGCCGCGTGCTGCTCGGCCTCGCGCTGGCGACCATGATGGCGCCCGTGCAGGTCTACTTCATCTTCATGTACCTGCTCTGTACCTGGCTCGGGTATGTGGACAGCGTGCAGGCGCTCGTCGTGCCCTTCCTCGCCTCCGGCTTCGGCATCTTTTACATGCGCCAGGCAACGCTCGCCGTCCCCGACTCGCTGCTCGAGGCCGGCCGGCTCGACGGCATGTCCGAGTTCGATCTCTTCTGGCACGTCGTGCGCCCCACCATCTGGCCCGCCATGAGCGCCCTGGGCATCTTCACCTTCGTCTTCAGTTGGAACAACTTCTTCTGGCCGCTGATCGTCGTCGACTCGGAACGCGCGAAGACCCTCCCCCTCGCCCTTGCCGACCTCTCCGCCGGGCTGTACGTAGACTCATGGCCCGTGCAGATGGCGGCGGCGACCATCATGATCGCGCCGATGGTCGTCGTTTACCTCGCCCTGCAACGAGCGTTCGTCCAGGGCGTCGCCCTCACGGGAATGAAGGAATAGTCACCGAGGAGGCGGGCGTGCGTTCATCGGCTGTCGTGCTCTTCGGCATCGCGGCAGGCACGGCCGCTGTCGTCGCGCCGACCGCCATGCTCACCCGCACCGGCGATGCAGCCCGCTCACGCGAGGTTTTGTTCACCGTCTGGGGGATGCCCTTCGAAGACCGACTATTCGAGGACGGCTACGCACGCGGCTTCGAGGCCGAGGAGCCGGGCGTGCGCGTCGAGTACCGCCGGTTCCCCGACGTGACCGCGAAGTACACCGCCTGGCACGCCCGCGGCATCGGCGCGGAGGTCATGCGCATCCAGGTCACCGACTACCACCAGATGGTCGAACGCGGCATGCTGGAGCCGCTCGATGCCTACATCGACGATCCCGCGGACGGCATGAGCGAGGCCGCCATCGCCGCAATCCCGCCCGAGATGCTCGACGCCCTCCGCGTGAACGGCGTCCTCTACGCCCTGCCCCAGGACATGGCCCAGATCGGCCTCTACTACAACCGCGCCATCTTCGACGCATGGAACGCAGCCAACCCCGACGATCCCGTGGAGTACCCGCGCGAGGGATGGACGTGGGACGACCTGCGAGATACCGCCCGCAAACTCGCGCGCCGCGATGGCGGGCGCGTCGAGGTCTACGGCTTCGACATGTTCATCTGGCAGTGGCCCTTCATGAACTTCTTCGCGCAGGCGGGCGGCACGCTCTGGAGCGACGACGGGCTGACCACGCTGATCGACTCGCCGGCCGGCGTGGAGGCGATCGCGCTCTTTCGGGGCATGGTGTTCGAGGACGGTTCGTTCGTGCCCGCGTTCGGCGAGCAGCAGGCGACCGGGCCGCACTCGCGCTTCGCCGAGGGGCGCACCGCGATGTTCCTGGACGGCTCATGGATGGCGCCGAGTTTCCAGTTACGCAACCCCTCGCTGGACTTCGCGGTCGCGCCAGTGCCGCGCGGCCGCGTCGAGGCGGTGTGCGCCGGGGCGTGCCTGTGGGGCATCTCCGTCCACGCAAAGCACAAACGCGACGCCTGGCGGATGATCCGGTGGCTCGTGGATGAGCCGCAGGCGCTTCGGTACTGGCACACGCTGCGCGTCGCGCCGCCTGCCAACCTCGCCGTGGTCAACTCGGATGCGTTCAGGCGAACCTCCGGCATCGCCTCCGAGCGCGAGCCGGGGCGTTACCTCGTGCCGCCGATGCGCGAGGAGGAGTTCGCCCGCTACGCCGAGTGGCTGCGATACGGAATGACGCCGAGCGAACGCACGGGTGAGGCGCCGGCGTTCGTCCCGGTATCCCTCTACCAGCGGGCCTTGGAGAACGAGATCTCGCGTCTCCTGCACGACATCCTCCGCCACCCGACCGACCCAACGGCCGAAGATGCGCTGGCCCGCGCCGCCAGGGCCGTGCACGACATCATCGACCGCGACAGGGCCGCCAAGGGACTGCCGAAGGTCGAGCGAGCAGCGAACTCGAACTGAGTGGCCGCACTCCAAACGCGCGCGACCTCGCCCCGTCACGGTCGCGCCTCGTTTGGCGTGACGACCCACGCCGAGACAGAATCGGTATCGAGCGTCCCTCGCACCGACGCCGGCGCGTTGTCGGCAGCAAGCCATGCGATCATCCGATGGAGCAGGTACCGACCAGCCGGATCGGCGTGGTCGAGCGCGGACACCAGCAGCACACCCTCGCCGACTCGCACCGCGAAGACCTGGTCGAACGCCTCCGGTCCGCCCCGGTCGTGGGTGAAAACAAGCCGAACGACCGGCTCGACACTCTCATCCAGGCCGAGGCGCGCCGTCGGCACGGCGCGGCACACCCGGCGATTCAGGTCATGGAGCAGGCAATCCGCGACCCAATCGCCCTCGCCCGGCGCGAGCGGGCCGCCCGGCAGACTGTCGATGACGAGCGGAATCTGGCCGTAGAGGTTGACCGGCTCAGCAGGGGGCGATCCGGCCGCCTTCGACGCGAGCAGCAGCACGCGCCCCCCCGCCTCGACGGCGTGCACGACCTCCGGCGTCAGCCGGTGCGTGACGAGCGCACGCCACCCCCCCGCGGCGACGCGATCCGGCGCGACAGGCTCGGCGTCGGGCAACAGGGCCGCCGTGTCCGGCAGCGAGGGCCGCCACGACCGGCACGGCAATGCCCACCCGCTGCTGTACGCCCGTTCCTCGAACGCAGTCTCTCGCTCCGCGTCCGTGAACGGCAGCCCCTCAAGCCGCGCCGTCCCTTGCGGCAGCGGCCCGCGCTCGGGCATCACCCACAACTCCCACCTGTTCGGCTCGGCTCCCTCGGCCTCGGCGCGGATCGACAGCCGCGTCGGCCGGTCCACCGCCGGCGCGGGCACGTCGATCGACGCGAACACAACCTCGCCCCGTCCGGCCCGCAACCGCGCTGTTGAGATCGCGCGCTCATCACAATGCTCGAAGCGCGTGATGATCCGCACGCCCGAGTCGAGATCGCGATCGGAGAAGTTGCTGATGCCCGCTTCGAGCCTCAGAGTCGAGCCGGAAGTCACGCCCGTCAGTCGGTCCGGCGTGCGCAGCAGGATCGCGGCATCCGCGAGCCACGGCCACGTCTGCTCCGGCGCGAATCGCCACCGTCCGAGGTCGTCCTCGAACCCGCACTGGCAGACCGGCACGTCGCGCAGATGATTCATCACCCAGCCCGCGTGCGACGGCTCCTCGCGGAAGACCTCCGATTGCCACTTGCGGAGCAGCAGATTGAAGCGGTCGCCGCCGCGTCGCAGCACGCGCGCCGCGTCGATGCTGAAGCGCTCGCTCGTGCGCCGCTCGAACTCGGCGAAGCGGTCGAGTTGCTTCGGCAGCCACCACGGCCGCGAGGCCCCCACCTCGGCCAGCAGTCCCGCCGTATCGGGCCACGACGTGCCGATGATCGTCTCGCCCATCACGAACGGCCTCGGCTGCATCCGGCCGAGCGCGGCGCGCAGGTCGTCGAAGTACGCGCCCCAGCGGCCGGGGTTGTCGTAGGTGTGCTCGTCGTGCAGGTCGGTCCGCGATCCGTTGCTCCAGTTGAGGAACCCGGTCTGCACCTGGAGCAACCGCCCCGGCAGTTCTGCGCGGGCCGTCTCCCACCACCACGCGGCCAGATCGGGGTGGAACCGCTCGTGCTCGCAGGTCGCGCTCACGATGACCACCGACGGGTGCCGCCGGTCGCGCCGCATGAACGCCCCGTACAGCCGCCGGTACTCCGGCAGCAGCCGCTCGTCCATGTCTGACTTCCAGACCGGGTGGATCTGCCAGAGAAGCATCCCCGTCTCGTCCGCGATGTCGTAGAACCACCGAGGGGCGTACCACATGCACATGCACACGGCGTTGAAGCCCATCTCGCGCAGCCGCGCGAACCGCTCGCGCACCTCGCCCGGCCGCGTTGTGGGGGCGACGCGCTTCGGCTCGTGCCCCCAGTCGAGCACGCCGCGCATCAGCAGCGGCGCTCCGTTGAGCAGGATGCGCGAGTTGCCCGGCCCGCCCGTTTCGACGGTGCGGAACGCGAAGCGCACGCGGTCCACGTCCGGCGGCCCCGGCGCACGCCCGCGGACGATCGCGACCGCCTCGCCCAGGCGCGGCTCGTCCGGCGACCACCGCGCGACGGTTCCCACGCGCACGCCCGCCTCGGCCGTCGCCGCGCCCGCCTCGAAGCGGGCTTCCGACTCGACGGCCTCCCCCGTCCCCGGCGCACGCACGCGGAAGACAACACGCCCCCCCTCGTGCCCCGGCTCGAGTTCGACGCGAAGCCGCACCTCGCCGGAGACCGGATCGGCGAACACCGCCAGCCCGTCCGGCCGAATCGCGGGCAGCCCCGTCTGCCTGACCGAAACGCCGCCCCAGATGCCCGCGTGCTGGAGGCTGATGACGTCGTGGAAGCCCTTCGTGATATGACCGATCCACGGCTCCTCGCCGACCTTCTCTGGGCGCCGGCCGACGACTTGGTCCACGCGGCAGACGATCTCGGCCCGCTCGCTCCCCGCGAGGGCATCGGTGATGTCGAACTGGAAGGGCAGATAGTCCCCCGAGTGCGAGCCGACCTCGACGCCGTTCACCCAGACGCGGCAGTCCGTGGCGACGGCCTCGAAACGCAGCCGCACGCGCCGCCCCTCGGCAAGCCACCGCGCCGGCAGCCGCGCCCGCCGCCGGTACCACGCGATGCCCGCCGCCGCCTCGCCGAGCGCGATCTGCCACGGCTCATCCGTCCGCGTCGAGACCCAGCCCTCCCGGGGCGGGACTTCCCACGACCGCTCGCGCAGGCCGGCATCGTCGGGGTCGTGCCGGACGGACCAGCGGCGGAGCAGGTCGAGCGAGTCGGCGGGCATGGGGCGGACTGTACCGGGGGCCGCGCACGGGGACGAACGAGGAAGGGGAAAAGGACCAAGGGAAGAGGGATCGAGGGATCAAGGCGTAGAGGGGCAGGGCGGTTCGGGGCCTTTCAAGACCCCGTGCCTTGAACTGCGCCGCGTCAACTTCGCGCTCGTCGCGGGCTGCCCGTTCCGATCCCGCCGATTCCTGGCCCGTGCACGGTTACGCGTCCGCAGTTTCGACAAGCGCAGTGACCGTTTTGGTCAGCGCATCTGCCGCTTCGACGAGCGCAGCGAGCGTCTCGGTTAGCGCAACGGTCACTCAGACGACCGCGATGGGGCCCCCACTTCCCCCGCCCCTTTCCCGTCGCGTTGCCCGACGTGTCGTTCAGCAGCCCGCAATCCATGCGTTAAGGAACGCGAGGACATCGAGGGAGTTGATGCTGGTGTCGCCGTTGAAGTCGGCCTTGGGGTCGGACTGGTTGTAGGCGTTGAGGAAGGCGAGCACGTCGAGCGTATTCACGGTGCAATCGTCGTTGAAATCGGGCTTGCACGGTCCGACGCGGATGAACTCGTGCACGACGCCCGCGTCGTAATCCGCCGCCCAGAGGCGTTGCCCGTCGGGGGTGAGTTCGAGGGAGTCCCAGGCGAGGTCGGAGAAGCCGCGGATCGCGTCCGAGACGTGCCCGAGGCCGTCCTCGAAACGGAGTCGGACGATCTTCGAGCTCGACCCGTCGCGGCACGCAACCAGCAGGTCGCCGTCGGCGTCGAAGACGGCGGACTGAGGCGCGTTGAGCGGAGACGAAGTGACGATCTGCACGAGCGTGCCGCCGCTGTCCACGATCTCCCACAGCGCACCGGGGTTGCCCCGGTCGTCCACGACGATGATCCTCTCGTCGTTCACGGCTATGTCGATGGCATCGAGCAGTGTGCCGTCGTCCGTGTGGAGGAAGGCCTCGTTCTCGGAAGTGTCCGGCGACCACTTCCAGACGTCGTCGAAGCCGCCGCTGAAGCCGCGGTCGGCGGAGATGGCGGTGCGGGGCGGGACGACGGAGCCGGTGTAGGTCGCGGGGACGATAACGATGCCGGTTGGGTCGTCATCGCCCGCGCGGAAGCCGCTGACCCAGGTCTGTCGGGTGTTCGCACCGAAGGCGACGCGGTAGATGTTGCCGCCGAAGTCCTCGGACACGAAGGTGTCGCCGTCGAGCGGGTCAACGCACACGCTGGAAGGGCGATCGAACGTGACGATGAAGGTGGCGTCTCCTGCGGGGCCGATGCGGTAGAGTCCGTCCGCGGGTGAGCTCCGCCTGCCCACGTACACCGAGTCGTCGAGTGGGTTGTACGCAATCCCCATGACCCGCGACAGGGAGACCGATCGCGACAGTCGCCAATGACACTCGACGACGATGGGCTGTCCTGCGGCGTGGGCGCTCGCAGCCGCGACGAGCAGGGCACGGAACACGTGCGTTCTCAACATGGCCGGCAACCTCCCGCGAGCGACCGCTCCCGAACGGGGGGAGCGGCTCTCCGGACCGATTGTATAAGACCGTGTCGAAAGTCCCAACCGAAATACCGCCTACTTCCGGGCAGAGGTCGGCGCAAGGAGCGGATGGCAGAGCCATCCGACCCGAAGCCTCAAGGCCAAGGCTCAGAGGGCCGGTCACATCCGGACAAGGAGGGTCGGGAGTTCCCGGTTCCTCGACCCTTTGGTCCCCCCCACATTCCCACTCCGCGATCCTCCATGAAGTCGGTCTACGAGTTCTTCCCCCATGATCTAGCCGCTCACTCCCCCCTTGCCCACCTTGCCGCCTCGGCCATCGCCCGGCAGCGGTCGGCATCCGGCGGGTTCGACCAGACGCCCCCGCGCTTGATCCACGAGCCAACGATCACGGCGTCCGCGTGCTGGTACAGCGCAGCAAGTGACTCGGGCGTCGCGCCGGACCCTACCCACACCGGAAGTCGTGTCGCTTCCCTGGCCTCGGCGAGGTCGCCCGGCGCGACGGCCTCGCCCGTGAACCGGCCGGTCACAACCATGCCGTCCGCGCCGAAGAACTGCGCGGCGTGACAGGCCTCGGCCAGCGACACATCCGCCGTGATCGCGTGCGACGCGTGCTTCTTCTTCACGTCGCACATGATGGCGATGGACTCCGCGCCGATCGAACGCCGGTAGCGCAGCAGCGGCCCCGCCGCCGCGTCCGCCAGCAGGCCCTCGTCGGCGACGTGCGCAAAGACGAAGTTCTCGCAGCGGATGAACCGGGCGCCCGCCGCGAGCGCGACCGCCAGCGCCTCACGCTCGCCCCCCGAGAGCACCTGCACGCCGAGCGGGAGGTCCGTGGCGTCCGCGACCTCGAGTGCGATGCGGGTCATCGCGGCCGGCACCTCTGGCCCATGCCGACCGTGTACATACGGGCGATCGTGCATGTTCTCGATGATGATGCCGTCGAACCCGGCCTCCGCGAGCAGCCTTGCCTCGCCCGCCGCCTGCACCGCAAGCATCTCGACCGAGGTCTCGTTGAACGGCGTCCCGGGCAGCGCGCCCGCGTGGACCATCCCGATGAGCGCCTTCGGCCGCAGCGGCCACCAGCCGTTTGCCATCCCCGGTCCCTCCGGCCCCCCTCGGCGTGCTGGGAGTCTAGAGCCTATCCCGAACCCCGAGATTCACCACAGAGGCACAGAGGGCACCGAGAGAAAAACCAGGAGTTCCTGCCTCGGCGCTCTCTGTGCCTCTGTAGTGAGATCGGTTCCCCGAGGTTACGGGATAGGCTCCATGCGTTCCCCCGCGTGTTACACTCCCGGCGATGACGCCCGCCGAGGCCCGCGCCCTGATGCACGAGTGGACGCAGTCCCCCTCGCTCCGAACGCACATGGAGTGCGTCGCGGCGTGCATGGCCGCGTACGCGCGCCTGCTCGACCCGAACGACGAGGAGCGATGGATCGTCGCAGGCCTCCTCCATGACTTCGATTACGAACGCCACCCGACGAAGGAGGAGCACCCGTTCGTCGGCGTGCGGCACCTCGAATCGCTGGGTGTGGACGCGGAGATCCGCGAGGCGATCCTCGGACACGCGGAGTACTCGGGCGTGCCGCGGCGTTCACCGATGGCCCGCGCCCTCTTCGCCGTGGATGAACTGGCGGGGTTCCTCGTGGCCTGCGCCAAGGTGCGACCCGACGGCTTCGCCGGCCTGGAGCCGAAGAGCGTCCGCAAGAAACTCAAGGACAAGGCCTTCGCGGCGGCGGTCAGCCGCGACGACGTCCGCATCGGCTTCGACGAACTCGGCCCTCTTCTGCCGGAGGGATTCGACGAATCAACCCACTATCAGACGTGCATTGATGCGATCCGGACACGCGTGCCGGAGTTCACCGCCTCGACCACGTAGGTCCGGAGGAACGTGATGAGACCTGGGCCGACGATGATGATGGCCGTGCTCCTGCACACAGGTTTGTGGCTCGCGGGATGCGCTACCGCTCAGCCGATCGGGGGCGGGGATGCCGGGGCATGGGCCGAGCGTGTGCGCACGGAGTACGTCGTTTCGCTCGCCCAGGCCCACGCTCAGACGGTCGAAATCACCCTCATCCTCGATGACGTTGACGCACCGTCAATCGACCTCCACCTCCCCGTCTGGCGGCCCGGACGGTACGCGATCAACGACCACGCCGGGACCGTGCGCCGCGTGCGGGCGGAGGACGGCCGGCATCGCCCGCTAGATATCGAGAAGACCGCGAAGTCAACATGGCGAGTGCGGACCGCCGGGGCGGAGACCGTCCGTGTTCACTACGACCTGTACGCGAACTCGATCGCCGATCGCACGCGCCACGCCGATGACACACACGCCTTTCTGAGCGGATCGTCGGTCTTCATGTACGCGGATGAGCGCCGCGCCGAGCCGGTTCGCGTGACGATCGACGCCCCGGACGGGTGGCGGGTCGCCACCGGCCTCGACCCCGACCCGCACCTCGACCGCTCGTGGATCGCCCGCGACTACGACGTGCTCGTGGACTCACCGATCGAGGTCGGCCTGCACCACCTGATCGAGTTCGACGTGGACGGCGTGCCGCACGAAATCGTCATCTGGGGACGGTGCGATCCCGCAACCGACAAACTGCGTGATGACTTCGCGAAGATCGTCGCCACGCAGCGCGACATCTTCGGCGACCTGCCCTACGGCCGCTATGTGTTCCTCATCCACGCCTACCCCGGCGGCAGCGGCGGCACCGAGCACTTGAACTCGACGATCATGCAGACGACCCCGGCGGCCGTCGAGGGCGGCGACGCCTACCGTCGTCTGCTCGGGCTGACGTCGCACGAGTTCTTCCACACATGGAACGTGAAGCGGCTGCGGCCCGCCGGGCTTGTGCCTTATGACTACCTGCGCGAGAACTACACGGATTTGCTCTGGGTTGCCGAGGGAACGACGGTCTACTACACCGACCTCACGCTCGTGCGCGCGGGGCTGGTGAAGCCCGACGACTACCTGCGCGACATGGCCGGGCGCGTGGCGAGCGAGCGCGCACGCCCAGGGATCGGGGTCCAGAGCCTCGCCGAGTCGTCCTTCGACGCCTGGATCAAGTTCAACCGCTCCACGCCCGACTCCGTGAACGCGACGGTCTCGTTCTACTCGAAGGGGTCGCTCGTCAGCATGATGCTCGACATGGAAGTCCGCCGGTTGACGAACAACGCCGCCGCGCTCGACGACGTGATGGCCGACCTGTACCGGCGCCACACCGTCGAGTCCGGCGGTTTCACCACGGCGGACCTCCTCGCCTCGCTCGAACGGCACACGGGGACAAGTTTCGAGGAGTTCTTCGAGCGGTATGTCTCGGGCGTCGAGCCGCTCGAGCTCGAATCCGCCTACGCCGTCGCGGGCCTGACGCTCGAACCCCGCAAGCCGCGCGACGATGACCCGAAGTCGTACCTCGGGCTTGACCTGCGCCAGGAGGGCGACTTCGCCGTGGTTGCCGCCGCCCGCGCGGACGGTCCAGGCTACGCCGCGGGGCTGATCGCGGGAGACCAGATCGTCGCGCTCGACGGCACACGCCTGCGAGCCAGCGACCTCGACCGTCGCCTGCGCCGGATCGAACCGGGGCAAGACGTGCTGGTCACGTTCATCCGTCGCGACGAACTCCGTGAGACCCGCTTCAAGGCCGCCGAACCGAAGCCGGGCGGGTACACGCTCTCACGCATCAAGGAGCCGACGGACCTGCAGGTTGCTGTGTACGAGTCGTGGCTGGAGCAGAAATGGCCGGGGCGAAGCGAGACAGGGCCGGATGCATCGACACCGGCCGAGCCTCAGGATCCACATGCCGAGTCCGGGCTGTAGGGAGGAAGGGAGCGCGAGTCCGATACGGGTCGTGCCTGGCCATCCGCCTTGGCCTCGCGGAACCGCCTCCCTTTGGCCGTGAGGCTCCGTCTGTCGGGGGTGTTGCCCTTCTGTTCGCATGTCGGGGGGGGTGCGGTACGCGGCAACTCCGCATTCCGCAGGAAAAAGCTGGGGATTCAACTGGCGATGCAGTAGGCTGGCGACCGAGCGAAGTAGCAGAGGCGTTCGGCCTCGAGCTTCACGACCGGAGGGCTCTGCACATGACACCGATGAGACGACCGATTTCGCCGACTCTCGCCGGACTTCTCGCGCTGGGCTTGCTGGCCTGGCCGGTGAGCGCGGACAATCTCTGCACGTTGGTAAAGGGTCAGTTGGGCGCGTGCCGCGACAACGGCTGCCACGCCGCCGACAAGCACTGCCACGCCAGGGTGCAAGGCGGCCTGATCGTCGCCTGCAACTGCAGACCGGTAGGTGGCATGAGAACGGTCGTCGGCGTCAACCTCGAGTTCCCAGGCGGCGGCTACCACTTCGACGGCGCCATGCTGATTCTCGGCAGTTTGTTCGTCGGAAACACGTACGATTTTGCGTCCGATACGCACAACAACGCGGACCCGATCGTCGGCTCCATGCTGATCATCCCCGAACTGTTCGCGGCGGGCATGAAGACGTTCGACAACGGCGAGCACAAGTTTGACTACTACGCGTTCGAGAACGTGACGGGCGCCCCGATCCAGATCATGGCCGGCCCGAACGTCGTCTTCCAGGCCGCGTTCGACGAACTGGCTTACATGCAGGACTCACGCACGTGGGGGATACTGCTGGACCTGAGCCGACAGTACAACAACGCCGTCGGATCGCCCGCTCTTCAGAAGATGCAGGGCATCGATCAGAGCGACCCGTCGCTCTTTCCCGGCATGGTCATCGCAAGCCTCACCGATGCCTTCGCGCAGACCGACGGATTCACAACGCCCGGCACCGGCAACCTCGGCTTCTCGTCCATCGGCATCGACCGTGTTCACTGGTGCCCGGCGGACTGGAACGCCGACGGCAGCATCAACTCACTCGACGTTCTCGCGTTTCTCAACGACTACACATCCGGCAACGAGCGAGCGGACATCAATGGCGACGGCGTCCTCAATACGATGGACGTGCTGACGTTCCTCAACGCCTTCAACGCAGGCTGCCCGTAAGAGAGGCCAGGGCGCACGCCGGAGAGACGGCGTCAGGCCTTGACGATCCTCGCCCGCGACGGTCGCGCTCGCGACATCGCGTCTCGCGTGTCCACCACCAGCCTCGCGTGATCGGCCACGAGTTGCCAGTCGATCGCGTCGTGGTGCGTGACCACGAGCACGCAGTCGGCGCGGGCGAGCCGCTCCGGCGTCAGCGGCTCCGACGCCATCTCGAACCGGTAGCGCCGCATCCGCGGGAACACCGGCACGTGCGGGTCGTGGTAAGACACGCGGGCGCCACGATCAAACAGCAGCCTGATGATCTCCGCCGCCGGCGTCTCGCGCACGTCGTCCACATTCGGCTTGTACGCGAGGCCGAGCACGAGCACGTCCGAGCCGCGCAACTCCCGTCCAACGTCGCGCAAGGCGGCCTCGGTGCGCTCGACGACGCGCTCCGGCATCCGGCTGTTGATCTCGCCCGCAAGTTCGATGAATCGCGTGCGCTCGCCGACCTGCCGCGCCTTCCACGCGAGGTAGAACGGGTCGATCGGGATGCAGTGCCCGCCCAGCCCCGGACCCGGGTAGAACGGCTGGAAGCCGAAGGGCTTGGTGGCCGCGGCGCGAACGACCTGCCACACGTCGATCCCCATCGCCGCCAGCACGGGCTTGAGTTCGTTCACGAGGGCGATGTTGACGGCGCGGTAGACGTTTTCCAGCAGTTTCGCGGCCTCGGCGACTTGGGCGGACTCCACGGGAATGACCCGCTCCAGCGCGGCCGAGTAGAGCGCGACCCCCACGGCCGTCGAAACCGGATCGACGCCACCGACAAGGCGGGGAATCGTCCGCGTCGAGTGCGTCGCGCTTCCCGGGTCTTCGCGTTCGGGGCTGAAGGTGAGGAACCAGTCCCGGCCGCACTCGATGCCTTGTTGCTTCGCCGTCCGCTCGATGATCGGCAGGCAGACCTCGCGCGTCGTGCCGGGGTAACTCGTCGATTCGAGGCTCACGAGCGTCCCAGCCCGAACGCACGCCGCCGCCAACTCCGTCGATCGCTCCACGAACGACAGGTCCGGCTCGCGATCCGGCCCGAGCGGCGTGGGCACGCAGAGCACGATCGCGTCCGCCCCCGCAATTCGGGCCGCGTCATCGGTCGCCTCGAAGCGCTCCGACACCGCCAGGTCTCGCACGAACCCCTCGCCGAGGTGCTTCAGATACGCCTCGCCGCGCCGCAGCATGGCGATCTTGTCCGCGTCAATGTCGAACCCCACGACGCGAAAGCCCGCGTCGTGCATCGCCCGCACGAGCGGCAACCCGACGTACCCAAGACCCACGACGGCAACCGTGGCCGATCGATCGTTGAACCGGCCGATGGTCGAGCGTGCGTGCGGTGGGAGCGTGTTGTCCGGCTCGGCCGTCATGAATGGAGGCGTCCCCGAGGCGAGTGCTACCGTTGGGCCGCCGCACTGTACCCCGCGAGCGAGGCGGACGCGAGATCGGCCCGATGCTCATTGCAGGAACGCTGCTGCTGCCTGACGATCGCGCGGGTGGGTCGGGCGTGCGCCTGGCAACCGGCAGCGTGCTCGCCCGAGACGGCCTCATCGTGGCCGTGCGCGAGGGCGTCACGGCCGACAAACCGGACCTCGGCGGCGACGACGCCCTCATCCTGCCCGGCTTCATCGACGCCCACGTCCACCTGCCACAGTTCGACTCCATCGGCGCGGACGGCATGGACCTGCTCCAATGGCTCGACCGCGTGATCTACCCCGCCGAGGCCCGATGGGCGGACCCGGACTTTGCTGGCGCGATGGCCCTACGTGCCTGCCGACAGTTAGCCTCTTTCGGCACGACCGGCATCGCCGCGTATCTGACCGTGCATCACGAAGGCTCGCTTGCGGCCGCCCGCGCTGTCGAGTCCTTCGGGCTGCGGTCGATCCTCGGCCAGACGCTCACCGACCGCGAGGCCCCGCAGGAACTCACCCGCCCGCCGCTGCAACTCCTGGCCGAGACGGAGGCGTTCCTCGACTCGTTCCGCGGGAACCCGCGTATCCAAGGTGCCGTGACGCCACGCTTCGCGCTCGCCTGCACACCCGAACTGCTGGCGGGCGCGGGCGCGCTGGCGAGGCGGAAGGGCGCCGCCGTCCAGACCCACCTCGCCGAGACCGAAGCCGAGTGTCGACGGGTCGAGGAACTCTTCAACGGCACGCCCTACACCGACATCTATGAGCGAGCCGGCCTGCTCGGCGAACGGACGATCCTCGGCCACGGCATCTGGCTCGACGCGGTGCAGCGTGCCACCCTGGCGCGCACCCGGAGCGTCATCGCCCACTGCCCCACCGCCAATACCTTCCTCCGCGCGGGCAGCATGGACCGCGCCGCACTGCGGCGCGACGGCGTGCGCCTCGCCCTCGGCAGCGACGTCGCGGGCGGACCGGACCGCTCCATGGTCCGCGTCGCCCGCGCGATGATCGAAACCGCGAAAGCACGCGGCGACACCCCCCCCACCGCCGCGGACTGCTGGCGGCAGATCACGACGGGCAACGCGGATGCCCTCGGGTGGGCGGACACCGGCCGCATCGCGCCGAGGGCGTGGGCGGATCTCATCGTCGCCGCGCCCGACGTGCCGTGGCGCGACGCGCCAGATCCGCTCGCATGCCTGCTCTACGCCTGGGACGACCGATGGATCACGGCGACGCTCCCGGCGGGGAAGATCGTCCACCAAAGCGCCTGACCACTCAGTGCCCGGCCGTGTACACCAGCGGCCCGCTCGGCCCGAGGTTGAAACCCGCGCCCATCCACAGCAGCAGCATGGCGAGCCACACGATCGTGAACGTGATCGTGTACGGGAGCATCATCGAGATGAGCGAGCCCATCCCCGCCTTCGGCGCATACTTCTGCATCACCACAAGGATGATGACGAGGTACGCGTTCAGCGGCGTGATGATGTTCGTCGTCGAGTCGCCGATGCGGTAGGCGGCCTGGGTCAGTTCCGGGCTGATGCCGATGATCATGAACATGGGGACGAAGATCGGCGCGAACATCGCGTACTTCGCGCTCATCGAGCCGACGAACAGGTTGAACACCGCCGTCAGCAGCACGAACGCGACCATGAGCACCGCGGGACTGAGATTCGCCCCCGCGAGGAACTCGCCGCCCGTGTACGCCAGCATCTTGTCCAGGTTCGAGTACTTGAAGTACTCGATGAACTGGGCCGCGAAGAAGGCCAGCACGATGATCGGCGCCATCCCCGCCATGGACTCGACCATCAGCCGCGCCGCGTCGGTGCTGTTGCGGACAGTCTTGACGACCACGCCGTACACGATGCCCGGCAGCAGGAACAGGATGAAGAGCAGCGGCACGATCGCCTCGACCCAGCGGTCGAAGTGGTCCCCCGCGCGGTTCAGCCCGGGGATCGCCCCCATGCGTCCGCGAGCGTCGTCGAACGGCCAGCCGGGGATGAGTTTGAAGCACACGAACAGCAGCGTCGCCGCGACCAGCACGCTGAACGCCCAGAACAGCCCGCGGATCTCCTCCCCCCGCAGACGCTGTGCCGCCGCATCCTCGGCCGTCACCGGCGAAGGCCCCCCCTCCGCCGCTCCCTTGCGTGCATATCGCGGCTCCACGAGGAAATCGCTCGTGACCCAGCCGACGCCGGTGATGACGACGGTGGAGGCGATCATGAACCACCAGTTGCACGTCGGCGCGACGTTGTAGCCCGGGTCGATCACCTGCGCCCCGGCCGTGCTGAATCCCGCCAGCAGCGGGTCCAGGCTCGTCACCAGCAGGTTCGCGTTGAACCCCGCCGACACGCCGGCGAAGACCGCCGCGATGCCGGCGAGCGGCGAGCGGCCGACCGACTTGTACAGCGCCGCGGCGACCGGCGGCAGCACCACGTACCCCGCGTCCGTTCCCAGCGACGACATGATGCCGAGGAAGATCATCGTGGGTGTGAGCAGTTGCTTCGGGACCACGACCATCATGGCCTTCAACGCCGCGCCGATGAACCCCGATCGCTCCGCAAGCCCGATCCCCAGCATCCCGACGAGCACGACCCCCAGCGGCGGGAAGTTCACGAAGTTGTCGACCATGCTCGAGATCGCGTAGTACAGCCCGTCCGCCGAGAGCAGGTTGCGCGTGCGGAAGGGCTGGCCGTCGTTGCGGCTCAGGTCATCGACGAGTTGCAGCACCGGGCGGCTCTGCTCGTCGAGCACGGGTCGCGTGACGGGATGCCCCGTCTCGGCGTCCAGCACCGGGTTGCCCTCGTCGTCGAGCACGACCTCGACCACCGGCCGCAGCATCTTGGGCTGCACGGCCCACCCGGCGTAGTGCCCCACTGCCGACAGGGCCATAACCAGCACGGCCCCGAAGACGAAAATGAAGGCCGGGTCGGGCAGTTTGTTCCCGACCCACTCGATCAGGTCGAGCAGGCCCTTGCGGCGGTCGGCGGCGGCGTCGGACATCGTGACTCTCCTGCGTCGCGGGTCGGGCGATCAAGGTACGCCCTTCGGCGGCCCGCCACAAGTCGCGGCATTGGCAGGGGCGATCCGCTATCCTCCCCGCCGCCGCACCCGAAGCAGGAAGGGAAGTCGATGGCCTCCGCCAAGTACCGCTCGTCGCCCGACCAGACCTGCACGACGATGCCGCCCGGCGTCCCCTACATCATCGGCAACGAACTCGCCGAGCGGTTTTCGTTCTACGGCATGAAGACGATCCTGACGGTCTTCATGACCAAGCACCTGCTCGACTCTGCCGGACAGCCCGCCTTCATGTCCGACGAGCAGGCGAAGCAGTGGTATCACCTCTTCAGCGCGGCGGCGTACTTCTTCCCGATCCTCGGTGCGATCGTCTCGGACATCCTTTGGGGCAAGTACCGCACCATCCTGCTCATCTCGCTGATGTACTGCGTCGGGCACGGGTGCCTCGCCCTCATGGACCTCGGGCCGATCACCGGCGCATGGGACATGAAGCCTCTCCTTTTCGCGGGCCTCATCCTCATCGCCATCGGCGCGGGCGGGATCAAGCCCTGCGTCTCGGCGCACGTTGGCGACCAGTTCGGCAAGGGCAACAAGCGGCTGCTCACCCAGGTCTACAACTGGTTCTACTTCTCGATCAACCTCGGCGCGACCGCGAGTTCTCTGCTCACGCCCGTCTTTCTCGCTGGTATCCCGCTTGAGAAGGACCCCGCGACCGGCGAAGTGCTGCGCACGTTCGGCGGACCGTGGCTCGCCTTCGGTGTCCCGGGCGTGCTGATGGGCATCGCGACCTTCGTCTTCTGGCTCGGACGCAAGCGGTTCGTTCACATCGCGCCCGCGGGGTGGGCACGGTTCCGAGAGGAGACGTTCAGTCCTGACGGACGGCGCGCCATCTCCAATCTTGCGCCGCTCTTCCTCGTCTTCGTCCCCATGTTCTGGTGCATCTTCGACCAGACCGGCTCGGCGTGGGTTCTCCAGGCAAGGGCGATGGACCTCAAGTTCTTCGGCGTGACCTGGCTCGAGTCTCAGGTGCAGGCCGTCAATCCGATCCTCATCCTCATCCTCATCCCGACCTTCACCTACGGCGTGTATCCGCTGATGGGCAGGTTCTTCGAGCCGACTCCTCTCCGCAAGATCGGCATCGGGCTTGCTCTCACGGCGTTCTCGTTCGTCATCTCGGCGTGGATCGAGATGGGCATCCAGGAGCGGGCGCCCGAGGCCGCCGCCGCGCTCTGGGCCGCGCTGAACGAGGCGGGGATCGAGGGCGCCGGAGACCTGAACGCCGCCCTCCGTGCCGCGGCCGAGGCGGGCTGGCACGACAACCGCGTTCAACAGTACATGGGCGACATGCCGAACATCGGCTGGCAGTTCCTCGCCTACATCGTGCTCACTTCCGCCGAGGTCATGGTCTCGATCGTCTGTCTTGAGTTCGCCTACACCCAGGCGCCCGCCCGCATGAAGTCATTCATCATGGGCATCTACTTCCTCGGCGTGTCGCTCGGCAATCTTGTGACGGCTGCGGTCAACAAGATCATTGAGATTCCCGAAGTCCGCGACTCGGCGACCAGCGAAGTGATCACCGCAGCGGGTTCCAGGCTCGGACCAGTGGACTACTACTGGTTCTTCGCGGCGATGATGGCCGCCACCTCCGTCGTGTACGTCGTCTTCGCGAAGTTCTTCTACCGCGGCAAGACGTTCATCCAAGGCCTGCCGCCGGACGATGCCTCGTCGATGGCCGAAGCGGAAGCGCCGGACGCTCGCTGAACCGCCTTCACCCCGCCACGGGCCTCAGCGCCCCGCTCAGCAGCCCCCCCGCCGCCACCGCCAGCCACAGCCCGAAGTGGCACGCCATCAGGATCAGCGTCTCGCGCGCCGGCAGACGGAAGAACGACCACACGACCCCCGCGTAGGCCACGGCCGCCAGCACGAACTCGTCGATCCGCCCCGGGATCGGCACGTTCAGGTTCACCACCAGCGCGAAGGCGGACACCGCCAGGAACATCCGCCCCGCGGCCTGCTCGAACCGAGAAAACCGACGCTCGGTCAGGAGCGAGGCGACCATGACGGCCGCCACTCCGGTCCCCGTGTGCATGAGCGTCTCGTACAGCGTCTTGACGACCGACAGGGCAATGGGACGGAACGGCGTGTTCAGGCCGTTGAAGACCAGTGCTGTCGCAAGGGCAACCGCGCCCAGGATCGCCGGCAGCCTCCACCCGCCCGCCATCGGCAGCACGAAGTCCAGCCGCTCCTTCGGCTTCTCGTCCTCCGGTCTCGCCTTCGCCGTCTTCGGCCTGCCTTTGATCGCCGCCTCGACCTCGGGATCGCTCAGCAGGTCCGCGTCCTCATCGAACTCGTCCAACAGCCCCTCCTTGAACGGCACGGGCTTCGGCCGCTCAGGCTCGGGACCAAGCGGGATCGGTCCCGACTCGTCGGGCCTGGCCTTGCTCGATTCGCTGGCGTCACTCATTGAGGCTCCCATCCGTTGTTGGGATACCAGAGGATAGCCGTTCGGCTATCGTGCCCCGCCGGGCGCAGGCCCGCGCGAAGAGGAGCGATGAGATGACCTTCGACCCAGACGCGGCGGTCGCGCCAGGCACGGGCGTGTTCGGCCTGCCGACCGCACGCGAAGACGCTCGCATCGTCCTCATCCCCGTGCCCTTCGAAGCGACGACTTCCTACGGCGGCGGCACCGAGCGCGGCCCGGACGCGATCCGCGCCGCCTCCACCCAGGTCGACCTCCACGACCGCCGATTCGGCCCCATATGGCGCCAGGGCATCTTCATGGAGGACGAGGACACCCGGTTCCGCCTGTGGGGACGCGAGGCCCGCGAGCACGCACGCCGCGTCATCGACCGCGGCGGCGCGGGGCCGGGCGATGAGGAAGCCGTCGGCAGGGTGGACACCGCCGGCTCGCAGATGAACGCTCTTGTCGCCGAGCGGGTGTTCGCCGCCCTGGACGAGGGTCGGGTGCCCGGCGTCATCGGCGGGGAGCACAGCGTCTCATACGGAGCGATCCGCGCGTGCGCCGAACGCTGGGGCGACATCGGTGTCCTGCAGATCGACGCCCACATGGACCTGCGCGACCGCTTTGAGGGCTTCCGGTGGTCGCACGCCTCCGTCATGTTCAATGTGCTGGAGGACGAACCGCGCGTGAAACGCGTCGTGCAGGTCGGCATCCGCGATTTCGGCGAACGGGAGGAGGAGTACGCGAACCGACGGGCCGGGGACGAACGCCGCGTCGTGGTCCACTACGACGATGACCTCTTCGATCGCCTCGCGTCCGGCCGCTCCTTCGCCAAACGCTGCCGACGCATCGTCGAGGCCCTGCCCGAGCGGGTGTATCTCACCTTCGACATCGACGGCCTCGACCCCGGCCTGTGCCCGCATACCGGGACACCCGTTCCCGGCGGCCTGTCCTGGCGCGAGGTCTCCCTCCTGCTGGCCACGCTTGCGGCGTCGGGCAGGCACGTGGTCGGGTTCGATCTCGTCGAAGTCGCGCCCGGCCCCGGCGGCGACGAGTGGGACGCCAACGTCGGCGCGCGCGTCCTTTACCGCCTGTGTGGCACTGTCCACGCCGGTCACCCGTAGCGAAACCCCCACCACGTTCGACTGGCAGGGGCACAAGGCCACAGGTCGCGGTCGGAGTCCACACTCGCCGACGACTCGTCGCTATGGCGGGGATGCTGACGGCTTGACGGATGCTGGGAGTCGCAGGAAATCCGGACTTTGGATTACTGGACTCATGTTGGGGCGTCAGCGGGCCGATCGGCATGGGTGGAGGGCCTTCCCTCGGCTCAAGTGCTGAGGGAGGCGCGTCCGATAAGGCCCCTCCGAGGGGCGTGCCGCGGGTTCGTGGGGCCAGGGGAGCCGGCCTTGCCGCGGCGGAGGGGGTTGGCGGCGCGGGAGGGTGCGCCGTTCGGCCCGGCTGGTTCGCCCTGAGCGGCACGGAGGCTCCGGCATGGATCGCAGAACAGCAACGAGACTGGCAGCGGGTTCGGTGGCGGCAGCGGCGATGGTCGCGGCGGCCGGGTGCAGTGTCGGCGGGTTCGCGCAGCGGTCTGCGACGGCAGGCTCGACTGCGGAACGGACGACGGCCCCGAACGCGGCGGAGCCTATTCCGGGACTGATCTCGCGTGGCGGAGCTTTGCAGGGCGGCGGCTCGCTGGGCGCGAACGCGTCGCCGTTCACGGAGGGGCAGGTCGGGTCGGACTTCGACCCGAGCGTGTCACCGGACGGGCGGTTCGTGGTGTTCGCGAGCACGCGGCACCGGGAGACGCCGGACCTGTTCCTGAAGCGGGTGGGCGGGAGCGTGCTGACGCAGTTGACGGACGAATCGTCGAGCGAGGTGATGCCGGCGATCAGCCCGGACGGGAAGCGCGTCGCGTTCGTGAGCGACCGGAACGGATCGTGGGACCTGTACGTGATGCCGGTGGCGGGCGGGCGGCCGGTCCAGTTGACTCGGGACTCGTCGCCGGACCTGCATCCGTCCTGGAGTCCGGACGGGACGCGGATCGTGTTCTGCCGGCAGGGACGTTCGTCCGGACGGTGGGAGTTGTGGGTGGTCGATGCGGACAACCCGTCGGTGTCGCGGTACATCGGTGAGGGTCTGCTGCCGAAGTGGTGCCCGACGCCAGGGACGGGCGTGAGCGGGGCGGATCGGATCGTGTACCAGCGGGCGCGCGAGCGGGATGAGGGCGCGTACGGCGTGTGGATGATGGACTTCGCGGGCGGGGAGGCCGGGTCGCCGATGCACCTGGTGTCGCTGCCGGATGCGGCGTGCATCAACCCGTCGTGGAGTCCGGACGGCCGGCACGTCGTGTATTCGGTGGTGCCGACGGACGGGACGGGGGATTCGGGGCAGTTGTGGATGACGAACGTCGAGGGTTCGTGGCGGGTCGCCCTGACCGGCGGACCGTGGCGAGATCACCTGCCGGCGTGGGCGAGCGACGGTCGCGTCTACTTCGTGTCGAACCGGACTGGGACGGAGAGCATCTGGAGCGTTGACGCGGGGCGCGTGCTGGCGTCGGCGGCCGAGAGTGGCGCGCCGATCGCCCAGGCCGGGTCCGGTGACTGACGAGTGTGTATTGCGGGCCGGCGCGGGCTGGTCCGAAGGTTGCGAGTGCGAGGGGTGGAACCCCGAGCGAAACGGCAGGACGCCATGACAAGTGTACAGACCATGCTCTCGGTGAACTTCGCCCGGATCGGGCGGGGATTGCGCGTGTCGGCGTGCGCGGCTGCGCTGGCGGCGGTCGTTTGTGCGCCGATGGGGTGCGGCGGGTCGGGACGGCGTGAATCCACGCTGGTACGGCCGCACGTGCTGGTGTCGCCGTATGCGGCGACGGTCGGCGAGGTGACGTGGGCGGCCGCGCCGCTGCGGAACGAGTCGGGGACGAGCGTGCCGGACACGCTCGCGCTCACGGACAAGGTTGTGGCGGCGGCGCAGCAGGTGCTGGGGATCACGTGCCTGCCGGTGAACCGGACGCTGGAGGCGATGACGGCGATCGGGATCGACGAGATTCGGACGCCTGAGGACGCGGAGGCGCTCGCTTCGGCAATGGGCGTTGATGGGCTGCTGGTCGGCTCGATCACGGCGTACGACCCGTACGACCCCCCCACCTACGGGCTGTCGCTCGCGCTGCTGGCGCAGAGCGGTCGGCTGGCGGGGACGGCGGGCAGGATCGATCCGCGACGGCTGGCGACGGAGGGAACCGGCGGAACGAACGCGAGCACGTGGGCGACGACGCCGGTCTCGGCGGTGAGCGCGCACCTGGACGCGAAGAGCCACGACGTGCTGATGGCGTTGCGGTCGTACTCGCAGGGTCGGCACGACCCGGACGGGGCGTTCGGGTGGCGGCGGTACACCGCGAGCATGGAGTTGTACACGGAGTTCGGGGCGCAGTTCGTCGTCCGCCGGCTGCTGGAGCGTGAAGCGGCACGGGTCGGCGGGCAGGGACGGTTGACAGACGCGCGGTAGCCGTCGGCCCGGGAGCCGGCGGGGCCGGCAAGACGGGAGCGACGGCATGGACGCCGGAACACGCGACACACGGCGGGCGCACGCGGCGGCGCGGCTCGGTTCGGGCGGCGAGGTCGTCGTCACGCTTTGGAAAGGGCGGCATACGTGGCGGTTCTCGTGCCGGCGGGGGGATGAGGCCACGCTCATGCGCGCCGTGGCGAAGTTGACGGCGGGGCAGTTGACAGTGGGCGAGGGCGCGCTCGTGGCGCGCCAGATCGCGGCGGCAATGACTGTTGATTGAGTAGTGACTGACTGAACGAGTGACGAATCGACGGGGTGAGGCAGGAGCCTTCCTTCGGATCAGGAGTGTGTGTGATGTTCACGCTGGCGATTGTTGAGGCGTTCTCGTCGTACCTGACGGATGAGCGGCACTTCAGCCCGTACACGGCGCGGTGCTACGGGGCGGACCTTCGGCAGTTCGTCGAGTACCTGACCGAGGAGTCGGGCGTCAAGCCGAACGAGGGCGCGGAGAAGGCCGCGTACGAGCGGCGGGTGTCCGGGGGCGAGGCGAAGGCGGTGGCGGGGACGATCGCGCCGGCGACGCTGACGGAGACGATCTGCACGGCGGACGCGGACCTGATCCGGGGGTTCCTGTCGCACCTGGGCGAGCACGACTACTCGGCGGCGACGATGGCGAGGAAGATCGCGACGCTGCGGTCGTTCTATAAATGGGCGGACCGTCGCGGGCTGGCGTCGGGGAACCCGATGACGCTGATCCGCACGCCGCGGCAGGGCAAGCGGCTGCCGAAGGCGATCACGGTGGACCAGGTGGAGCGTTTGCTGGCCGCGCCGGACGAGAACGACGTGCTTGGGCGTCGGGACCGGGCGATGCTGGAGACGCTGTACTCGACGGGGATTCGCGTGAGCGAACTGGTGGGGCTGACGATCGGCGACCTGGACATGACGGGCGAGGCGCTGCGTGTGCAGGGGAAGGGGAAGAAGGAGCGGATCGTGCCGCTGGGGTCGCACGCGCTCGACGCAGTTCGGCGGTACCTCGACATGGCGAAGAACGATGCGCGGTTTGCGTCGGCGTGGGCGACTGGGCGCAGCAGCCCGCTGTTCCTGAACAAGCACGGGAAGCGGCTGAGCAGCCGGTCGGTGCGCCGGAAACTGGACAAGTACCTGCGGGGCGTCGGGCTGGACCCGTCGATCAGCCCGCACACGCTGCGGCACAGCTTTGCGACCCACCTCCTCGACAACGGTGCTGACCTGCGGAGCGTGCAGGAACTGCTCGGGCACCAATCGCTCAGCACAACGCAGGTGTACACCCACCTGACAACCCAGCGGCTTCGGGAGGCCTACGACCAGGCACACCCCCGGGCGGAGGCGGGTTGACGCGGGCGAGCGTCCACGCCATGCTCACAGCATGACACGCATGTTTCGCTGCCTGTTGTTCGGAGCCTTGGTGTGCATGCTCTGTGGATGCGCCACGACGCGTGAGCGTGCCGAGGCGCCAACCCCCATGAATCCGAGGGCCGATGCAGCCATCTTCATCGGTCATACAGGCCAACGCGTCGGCTGGGACGAGATCGTGTCCTCCGCCGGAGACGCCGATGTCGTGATGATCGGAGAAACGCACGGGCACGAGTTGGGGTTATCGGTTGCGGCCGCAATGTGGGAGGACATCCTGGCACGAACGGATCACGCCGCGCTCAGCCTCGAGTTCATCGAGCGGGATTCCCAGGCGCACGTTGACGACTATCTCGCAGGGATAACCGACGAAGCGCAGTTTCGGCGTGCGAGCGGCAGAACCGCCGGAAACTACCCCGACGGCCACAGGGCCATGCTCGAGGCCGCCAAGCA
>JAHCJE010000039.1 GCA_026128865.1 Phycisphaeraceae bacterium
CGGCGGCACCCACGCCCAGGGCTTCAAGGTCGCCCTGACGCGCACCCTCAACGCCTACGCCCGCAAGGCCGGCATCATCAAGGAGAAGGACCCCGTCCCCACAGGCGAGGATCTGCGCGAAGGACTCATCGCCATCGTCAGCGTCAAACTCCGCGACCCGACCTTCAACAACCAGCCCAAGGAGAAACTCCTCAACCCGGAGGTCGAGGGCATCGTCGCGGCCGCGGTCTCCGAGGCGCTCGAGGCCTGGCTCGAAGAGCACCCCTCCGAGGCCAAGCGGCTGTGCCTGAAGGGCATCGTCGCGGCCCAGGCCCGCGAGGCCGCCCGCAAGGCCCGCGAACTCACGCGCCGAAAGAGCGCGCTCGAGAGCGGCTCGATGCCGCACAAACTCCGCGACTGCAAGACCCGCGACGTGGACCGCTCCGAACTCTTCATCGTCGAAGGCGACTCCGCCGGCGGCAGCGCGACCCAGGGACGCGACGTGGAGACGCAGGCCATCCTGCCGCTGCGGGGCAAACTGCTCAACGTCGAGAAGGCCCGCATCGACAAGGTGCTCGCGTTCGAGGAAATCCGCACCCTCATCTCCGCCCTGCGCTGCGGCATCGGCGAGGACTTTGACGCCTCACGCCTCCGCTACGGCAAGATCATCATCATGACCGACGCCGACGTGGACGGCAGCCACATCCGCACGCTGCTGCTCACGTTCTTCTTTCGCCAGATGCCGGAACTGATCCGGCGCGGCCGCATCTACTGCGCCCAGCCGCCGCTCTACCAGTTGATCCGCAAGGGCAAGGGCCGGTACGTGCTCAACGACCGCGAACTCGCGGACGTTCTCAGCGAACTCGGCCTCGACGGCGCGCACCTCTCGGTGCGGCGCACCGACGCCGAGCCGGGGCAGATCGTCGAGGAGCGGCGCATCGAGGGTCAGCCGCTGCAGCGCGCGGTCCGGCTGCTGCGCCGACTGAACGAACTCGTCGAGATCGCCGAGCGTCGCGGCGCGCCGTTCGCCGACCTGCTCGCGGCCCGAAACGACGACCCCGAGGGCAACCGCCGCCTGCCAACGCGCAAGGTCTCCTGGCGCGGCGAGGACCGCTACGCCTGGAGCGAGGAGCAGGCCCACGCCATCCTCGAGGCCGAGGGCCTGCGCCTCGCCGATGAGACGACCGCGCCGGTGAACGGCCACGCCACCGCCGACCCGCGCCCCGTCGCCGTCATCCGGGAACTCCACGAGAACCGCGAACTGGAGCGAGTCTTCACCGACCTCGAAGCCGTTGGGCTTTCCATCGACGACTACTCGCTCGTGCAGGAGGAGTCCGTGACCGGCGAGCGCCTGCCGGCACGGTTCGCGTGGGTGACCTCGAAGGTCGCCAAGCAGCAGAGCAGCAGAGCGGCAGAGGCCGAGGAACCGGACGAAGATGCCGGGCAAGGCGAGAGCGCCCCCGCCGAGGAGCAGTCGAACGTCGTCGAGGCGCCGAACCTTCCGGCGATCCTCTCCGCGCTGCTGGACCTCGGGCGGCGCGGCCTGGACATCAAACGCTTCAAGGGACTCGGCGAGATGGACGCCGAACAACTCTGGGAAACGACCATGGACCCGAAGCGACGCACCCTCCTGCGCGTGAACTGGGACATGGGCCAGGAGGCCGAGTTCCTCTTCAGCACCCTGATGGGCGAGCAGGTCGAACCGCGCCGCAAGTTCATCGAGGAGCACGCCCTCGAGGTGAAGAACCTCGATGTCTGAGCCGGCGCGCCGCGCCGTCGAGGCCGCCCTCGGCGTCCGCGTGCGGTCCGCCTCGCGCCTCGCGGGCGGGTGCGTGGCGCAGGCATGGCGGCTTGACCTCGAAGACGGTCGCACCGTCGTCGCCAAACTCGGCTCACCAGCCGATCGCCTCGACCTCGAAGGCTGGATACTGCGCGAACTCGCGGCCCGATCCCGTATCCCCGTGCCCGGCGTGCTCCACGAAACCCCGGACCTGCTCGTCATCGAGTTCGTGGAGGGCGGCGACCCCATCGACGCCTCGGTCGAGCGCCACGCCGCCGAACTGCTCGCCGACCTTCACGCGGTGCGCGGACCGTCGTTCGGGATGGAACGCGACACGCTGATCGGCGGCCTGCCGCAGCCGAACGCACCGTGCGATACATGGGTCGCGTTCTACGCCGAGCGACGCCTGCTGCACATGGGGCGCGAGGCGCTCTCGCGCGGCGGCATCGACGCGGGCGTGATGCGCCGCCTCGAATCGCTCTGCGCCCGCCTCGGCGAGATCATCGACGAACCGCCCCACCCATCGCTCCTGCACGGGGACGTGTGGGGCGGCAACGTCATCGCGCGGGCCGGTCGGGTCGCGGCGTTCATCGACCCCGCGATCTACCACGGCCACCCGGAGGTCGAACTCGCCTTCATCACGCTCTTCAACACCTTCGGGCGCGCCTTCTTCGAGCGCTACGCGGAACTCCGCACGCTCGACCATGGCTTCTGGGACCGGAGGCGCGATGTCTACCTGCTCTATCCGCTCCTGGTCCATGCCCGGCTCTTCGGAGGCGGGTACGGCGCGCAGGCCGCGTCGATCCTGCTCGGGCTTGGGTTCTAGGACCTTGACCCGCACAACGGGCGTGTTCGACGACAACCGCGCGACAACCTGGCGTACAGGCGAACGAACCCCCGCCTGCGGGTCGATACACCCCGGGGACTCGGGGATCACGGCGGCCATGCAGACCAACGACAATGAAAGCCGAGCGTGCGACGAACTCGGACGGATGTCCCGTCCGGCGTACCAGGGTCGGTGGCACTTTCTGTACGGCACGCTCCTCATCGTCATGGCGGCTGTCACACTGGCCAGCCACGTCCGGCTGCAGCTCGAACTCAACTCGCATACCTCACCGGACCCGGCGATCGACGCCTCTGTGCGTGTGCGCCGTCACGCGAGGGATCTCGCAATCGACGCAGCTTCAGCGATCGAGGCCGCCTCGGACAGCGACGCGGTCGGTGTTCGCCGATACGTCAACAGCGCTTCCCATTCCGTGCGTGCCATCGGTGCAACGCTCGAGTCTCTCGCCGCGCGGGGCGATGGACAGCCGTTGCCACCCGAGGCAACCGGCTACGCGAATGAACTGGCGAGCCTCTATGCCAGCGCCGCTTCAGCCGTCGAAGAACTTGCGGCGGCAGAACACGGCCCAGGCGTCGCCTCGATCGTGCCCATCTGCCGCGGGCTCGAGATGCTCAGTACCCAGATGGTCGCGATCACGGACCGGGCCATCCGAGACCTCACGCTCCTGCATGATGAGGAGCACCGCCACCTCAGCCGCTCGAGCCTGGCCCTCGCCGCGGTGACCGCGCTGCTCTTCACCGCCTACGCGGGACTCATGCTCGGGCCTGTGGCACGCACCGTCCGCGCCCAACTCCGGGAACTGGAGCGTGCCCGTGCCGCGGCCATGGACGGCATCCGCTCGAAGGGCGAGTTCCTCGCGAACGTGACGCACGAGCTCCGAACGCCCCTCACGTCGATTCTGGGCTACGCCGACCTTCTGCGAGACACCCGCACGCCGGAGTCCGAGCGTGCCGAGTACGCCGAGATCATCCACAACAACGGCACCCACCTCCTGCAGCTCATCAACGATCTTCTCGACCTGGCCAAGCTCGACGCCGGACGCATGACGATCAGCCGCGTCGCCTGCTCGCCTGCCGAGATTGTCGAACAGACCGTGCAGCTGCTCCGGCCGGCAGCGCAGCGCAAGCGGCTCACGCTCGATTACGTCATCCACGATGGCGTCCCTCGCACGATCGAGTCCGACCCCGATCGCCTGCGCCAGGTGCTCGTGAACCTCGCGGGGAACGCGGTGAAGTTCACCTTCTCGGGCGGGGTGCGCATCGAGGTTCATGCCACGTCGGAACCCCGCCTCCCAAAGACCATCCGGTTCGAGGTGCACGACACGGGCATCGGCATCGACCAGGAGACACTCGATAGACTCTTCACCCCGTTCGTCCAGGCCGAGACCTCGACCACGCGCCGCTTCGGGGGCACCGGACTCGGACTTGCCATCTCAAACGATCTCGCGCGACTGCTGGGCGGGAAGATCGTCGTGCAGAGCGAGCGTGCGAAGGGTTCGGTCTTCACGCTCCGGCTGAGCATCCCCGAGTCCACTGGCTCGGCCACGCCGCCGCTCGCTGACACCGCTCATCCGCTCGAAGGTGTTCGCGTCCTGCTCGCAGAGGATGGCGACGACAACCGCCGCCTCCTCTCGCACCTGCTCCGCTCGGCAGGCGCGCACGTCGAGACCGCCCGCGACGGCATCGAGGCCTGCACGCTCGTCGAGGGGGCGCAGGCGCCCTTCAGCGTCATCCTCATGGACCTGCAGATGCCGGAACTCGACGGCCTTGGCGCGGTGCGCAGACTCCGTGCCGCGGGATGCCGCACGCCCGTCGTCGCGCTCACGGCCAACAATCGGCCCAACGACCGCGATGCCTGCTTCCAGGCCGGGTGCGACGACTACCTCGTGAAGCCGATCGAGCGGGCGAGACTCATCACCGAGTGCCGCCGTTGGCACGACGAGGGCGAGCGTGCCCCGTCGGGCATCCGGGCTGCGGCGTGACGATCGGAAGGGCGACTGACGGGATTTGAACCCGCGACCCCCTGGACCACAACCAGGTGCTCTAACCGAGCTGAGCTACAGTCGCCGTCTCGCACCGGCCGGACCCCGCCAGCCGACACCAACCATAAGCCTCCCCGCGACTTCGGGTCAACGCCGGTGCCTTTCGCTGGCCGGATCGCGCCCCCATACCTACCCTTCCCATCCCATCCCGAACGACCACCGGAGGCCCGCAATGCCGACCGCTGCACCCGTCGCGCTCGACCTCTCCCCGAACCGAGTCGTAGACGCCACGTCCGCGGCCGTCCTGATCGAGCGGGCGCTGGCGGCGGGCGAGGGTCGGCTCGCCTCGAACGGTGCGCTCGTCTGCCGAACCGGCGACCGCACGGGGCGCAGCCCGAAGGACAAGTACCTCGAGGACACGCCCGCTATCCACGACCGCATCGCCTGGGGGCCGGTCAACCAGCCCATCTCGCCCGATGCCTTCGAGCAGGCCGAGCGAATCGCCATCTCGCACCTCAACTCGCGCCCCACCGTCTACCGCTTCGACGGCTTCGCCGGCGCGGACCCGCGGTACCGCCTCGGCGTGCGCGTCGTCACCGAGCAGGCCTGGCACGCGCTCTTCGCCAAAACCCTCTTCATCGAGCCGGGCGGCACCTCAGACTCCGGCGACGGCTCGTGGAAGCAGGACTGGACCATCCTCAACGCCTCGCGACGCCGCCTCACCCCCGACGAACAGCAGCGTCTCGGCGTCAAGGGACCGGTGCTCATCGCGCAGTCGATCGAGCGCCGCACCGTGGTCATCCTCGGCACCGAATACGCCGGCGAGATCAAGAAGAGCATCTTCTACGCCATGAACTTCGACATGCCCGAGGTCGGCGTCTTCCCCATGCACTGCTCCGCAAACGTCTCCAAAACAGATCCCAAGAACGTCGCCCTCTTCTTCGGCCTCTCCGGCACCGGCAAGACCACCCTCTCCGCAGACCCCAACCGCGCACTGATCGGCGACGACGAGCACGGCTGGTCCGACCGCGGCGTCTTCAACTTCGAGGGCGGCTGCTACGCCAAGTGCATCAAACTCACCCGCGAGGGCGAGCCGCAGATCTGGGACGCCATCCGCTTCGGCTCCGTCCTCGAAAACGTCGTCATCCACCCCGACACCCGCGTGCCGGACTACGACGACGGCTCGCTGACCGAGAACACGCGCGTCACCTACCCCGTCGAGTTCATCCCCGGCGCGGTCATCCCCAGCGTCGGCGAGCACCCCACTAACGTCATCTTCCTCACCGCGGACGCCTTCGGTGTTGTGCCGCCCGTCAGCCGCCTTAGCCCAGAGCAGGCGATGTACTACTTCATCAACGGCTACACCTCGAAACTCGCCGGCACCGAGGCGGGCGTCACCGAGCCGACGCCCAACTTCTCGGCCTGCTTCGGTGCACCCTTCATGCCCCGCCGCCCGAGCGAGTACGCCCAGATGCTCGCCGAGCGCATCCGCAGGCACAACGCCCGCGTCTGGCTCCTCAACACCGGCTGGACCGGCGGCCCCTACGGCACAGGCTCCCGATTCAAACTCGCCTACACACGCGCGATGGTCACCTCCATCCTCAACGGCTCGCTCGACAAGGCCGAGTTCACGCCCGACCCGATCTTCGGACTGCCGATCCCCAAGGCCGTCGCCGGCGTCCCGGCCGAGGTCCTCAACCCCCGCAACACCTGGTCCGACGGCGACGCCTACGACAAGCAGGCCCGCAAACTCGCCGCCCTCTTCCGCGAGAACGACGCCAAGCACGACATGACCGAGGCCGTCCGCAAGGCCGGACCACGGGCATAATCCGCCATGTACAGCGCGTTCGGCCTAGACTCCCACCCGCTCGGAACCGGGTCGGCGTGTGGCCGGGCCGGCAGAAACGTCCAAGAACGAGCGATGACGCCTGCCCCTGCGGGGCGGCGGAGTTGGTATCGAGAGGCCGCGTCGCGGCAGGGAGTCCAGCGTGGTTCGGATCAGGCTTCAGCGTCTCGGGCGTCGCAACCGCCCGTTCTACCGCATCAACGCGATCGCCAAGCGCACGCGGCGCGACGGGCGGGTGATCGAGAACCTCGGGTGGTACGACCCGGTAGCGTCGGACCCGGCCAAGCAGGTGAGCGTGAACGGGGAGCGGGTGCGGCACTGGCTGAGCGTCGGCGCGCAGCCCAGCGACACGGTGCGCGACCTGCTCGCGCGGCTCAACTTGCTGACGGCCGAGGAGCGCAAGGCCTGGGAGGCGCAGCGGGAGATCGACCGCAAGCGTGTCGATGCCCGCAAGGCGGCCGCGCCGGCGTCGGCCGAGGCCTGAGCGAGAGTTCAAGGGAAGTTCGTCAAGCCCGGGCGTGTCGTCCGGGGCTTTGTCGTTGTGGGAGGCGTGGATCGGGCGACGGATGCGCCGTGTGCCAAGGATGAGGGACCAACCATGGCCGGGCTGCGGTTCGACATCCTGACGACGTTTCCGGAGGTCTTTGCGGCTGAGGCGCCCGGGGCGTTGGGAGTGTCGATCCCGGCGCGGGCGAGGGCGGCGGGGCTGGTCGAGTGGCACGCGCACGACCTGCGGGCCTACACGACGGACAAGCACCAGAAGACGGACGACCGGCCCTTCGGGGGGGGGCCGGGGATGGTGATGATGTGCCAGCCGCTGTGGGACGCCGTGCGGGTGGTCGAGGCGGCGGACCCGCGCCCGGCGACGCGGGTGCTGCTGACGCCGCAGGGGGCGCGGCTGACGCAGGGCCTGGTGCGCGAGTTGGCGGGTCGGCCGCGGCTGCTGTTGATCGCGGGTCGCTACGAGGGGATCGACGAGCGTGTGATCCAGCGGCTGGCACCGCTGGAGGTGTCGCTGGGGGACTATGTGCTCTCGGGGGGCGAGATCGCGGCGATGGCGCTCATGGACGCGGTCATTCGGCTGCTGCCGGGCGCGCTGGGCGATGAGGACTCGGCAGCGCAGGAGTCGTTCGGCGGCGTGCCGACGACGGACCCGAACGGCTCGCCGATCGACCCGAGGGTGGCGCTGGAACTGGGCATCCCGGAGGGGGCGAGGCTGCTGGACTGTCCGCACTACACCCGGCCGCGGGTGTGGGAGGGGATGGAGGTGCCGGAGGTGCTGGTGAGCGGGGACCACCGGGCGGTGGCGCGGTGGCGTCTGGAGGAGATGCTGCGGCGGACGCGGGAGCGGCGGCCGGACTTGTTGGGGTAGCGAGTAAAGGAGTGAACCGGACGCCGGGGTCTGATAAGCGGGGTCAGTTGAAAAACGGCCGGTATATGGTACGATACTCTGTACGAACAGGAGTACGGAATGCGCGACGCTCAACTGGACATCACCGAGGCCCGGAATCAGTTCAACCGGCTTGACGAACGCCTGCGGCACGAGCGCGTGATCCGCGTGACGCGGCACAGCAAGCCGGTCTTCGCGGTCGTGGACATCGAGTTCCTCGCGACGATGATGGAGACGCTCGAGATCATGTCGGACCCGGAGTCGTACCGTCTGCTGCTCGAGAGCCTGGAGGACGTCCGGCGCGGGCGGCTGCACGACCACGAGCGAGTCAAGCGAGAGTTGCTCGATGACTGAGGCGGGCCGGGGTCGCGTGCGGATTCTCTGGACCACGACGGCGCGGGCGTGCCTCCGCGCTCTGCCGACCAAGGTGCGGCGGGGGCTGCTGGAGAAGGCGGACGAGTTGTACGAGTGCGACGACCCTCGCCGCGTGCACAAGCCGCTGGTCGGCCCGCTCGCGGGGTGTTACCGGATCACGTACGGTCGGTACCGCGCGGTCTACACCGTGGAAGAGGGAGCGATGAAGGGAGGGAAGTCGGAGGTCGTCGTGACGATCATCTTCATCGCGGCCGGGATTCGGCGCGAGCGCAGCCGGGACGACGTGTACCGTGTCGCCAAGAAGATCGTGGAACTGGGGCTGATCGAGATCGACGACGAAGGGGAAGCGGGCGGGAACTGACGAACTCCGAGGGAGCGCGGGGATGGTGTGGGCGGTCGCCATCGTGCTGCTGGTCGGGGGCTTGGGCGCGGTGGCGCTGGGGTTGCGGGGCCGGCGTGTCGGGGACGCGCCGCACTGCCGGGAGTGCGGGTTCGACCTGAGCGGCATCGTGGACCGGGCGGGGAAGTGCCCGGAGTGCGGGCGGTCGCTGGCGGAGGGGCGAGCGGTCGTGGCGGGTGCGCGGCGGCGGCCCCGGCTCGCGGCGGCGGGGGCGGCCGCGATCGTCGTCGGCCTCGCGGTCGGGGCACTCGCGGTGTCGGCCGCGAACCCGTCGTGGAACTCGGTCAAGCCGGCGCGGCTGCTGCTGTTCGAGGCGTCGCGGCTTCGCGGACCGGCGGCGGACGCGGCGGCGGCGGAGTTGGCGAAGCGATTGCGGGCAGGAACGCTCGCGCCGGAGCGCCTGGCGGGCGTGATCGACGCATGCCTGGCGGCGCAGGCCGATCCGAACGTGGACTGGGACACAAGCGCGTGGATGGCGCTGCTGGACGACGCGTTCGCCGCGGGGGTGCCGAGTGTGCGGCAGACGGAGCGGTATCTGCGGAACGTGCTGAGCCGGGTGGGATGGAGGCTGCCGGAGCGGGCGCTGGCGGGCTACCCGATCGGGCTGGGGCGCGGCGTCGACGTGGACGTGCAGCATCCCGTGCGCCGCGTGCCGAGCCGGCCGGTCGGATTTCTGGCGACGCTGGAACGCATGACGCTGAACGGCGCCGAGGTTCCGTTGCAGGAGCGCGCCATCGACGGCAAGTGGGCGGGCGGGTGGAGGTGGGAGGAGCCGAATCGAAGCGGGCGGGCATCGGTGTGGACGGACTTCCCGGTTTACTCGCCGAGCGATTGGGCGTGCGTGGTGGGGGAGAACGAACTGCGCGCGACGTGGCGGATCCGGACCGTGCTCGGCGCGCCGGACGCGATCCGGAATCAGCAGCGCGTGACGGAGGAGTCGTTCGATCTTTCGTGGACGGTCGAGACGGTGCACCGGTTCCGCGGCTATGAGACGCCTAAGGAAATGGTGCGAGTGGTGACCGGCGAGGAGGCCGCTGCTCTCACGCCGGAGTTGGCGCTGGACAAGTGCCGGATGCTCGCGCCGTCGATCGTTCCGCGGCGGGATGGCCTGCACGGGGTCGACCTTTCGATCGGGATGCAGCATCTCGGCTGGACAGCGCCCGTGGAGGCGCGGCCGTGGGTGGTCGGGCGCGTCGAGATCCGCAATGGTGAGCGGACCTGGCCGCTGCGGACGGAGGGGTGGAAGCCTCGCCACCTCGCCGACCCGCGCGAGCTTCACGTCGCGCTCAGCCCAACGTACGTCTTCGCGAACTCGATGTACGTGGATGATCTGCCGCTGCTCGACAAGGTGGACGTGGCCATCATCCCCGACCTGCACTGGGCTGCCCGCCTCGGCTGGGTCGAGACGCTGTGGGGCGAGGAGATCGTCATCCGGGACGTGCCGGTGGACTGGTCCTGGGTCGCGGCGGACCTTCGGCCCGCGCCTCCGGCCGAGCCGGGGGGAGAAGAAGCGGAGGAGGACGATGCCCGGGGCGCGGGCGGGGAAGGCGGGCGATAGACCCCCGCCCCGGCCCGGCATAGCCTTCCGGCCCACGTGGCCGTGGGATGGCGGGGGATCGCCCTGCCGGGACCGGCCGCGGGGCATCAGGACGCGAGGTTCGCCATGGGCATGCAGCAGGTGATCGAGAGCATCAACGCCGAGCAACTGAAGTCGGACGTCCCGCTGATGGACATCGGGGACACGATCAACGTGCACGCCCGGATCGTGGAGGGCGACAAGGAACGCATCCAGGTCTACCAGGGCGTGCTCATCTCGCGCAAGGGGCGCGGGATCAACGAGATGATCACGGTTCGGCGGGTGGTGGACGACGTGGGGATCGAGCGGACGTGGCCGATCAACTCGCCGCTGATCGCGAAGTTCGAGGTCGTGCGGCGCGGGGACGCTCGGCGGGCGAAGTTGTACTTCCTGCGCGACCGTGCGGGCAAGAGCCGTCGTCTGCGCGACCGCCGGCGCGGCCTGAAGCACGTCGCGGGACAGGCGACCGTGCAGGGGTGAGGCGGCGGGTGGCACGGGCGTCTCACCTGTGCCGATTCGCGTGCGCACGCCGTGCGTCGGTCGTTCTTTGAGCGATGGAGATGTGGTAGGGACGGAGCCGCCACGGAGTGGCGGGGTACCCATGCTGCCGCGCGCGTGGCTCGCGTCGGCGGTATCGTGTCGGCATGAAAGCCATCGTGGTCGGTCGTCAGGGGTCGCCGGTTGCTCCGAATGTATCGCTGCGCTCGGACTGGCCGGACGTGGGGCCGCCTGGGGCGGGGTTCGTGGTTGTGCGGACGCTCTGCTCGGCGTTCAACCACATGGACCTGTGGGTGGGGCGGGGCGTGCCGGGGCTGGACCTCGCGTACCCGCGCGTCTCGGGGTGCGATGCGTGCGGCGTGGTCGAGGCGGCTGGCGAAGGCGTCGATCCGGCGTGGGTCGGTCGGCGGGTGATCTTCAACGCGGCCGTGCGGGTGCAGCGGGGGGCGCGGGCGGACGACCCGCCCGGCTCGACGCTCGCCCCGGAGTACGAGTTGATCGGCGAGCACCGCTTCGGGGCGCACGCGGAGCGGTTCGCCGTGCCCGCGGACAACCTGGCGGACGTGGGGGAGACGGACCCGGTGGAGGCAGCAGCGTTCGGGCTGTGCGCGCTCACCGCGTGGTCGATGATGGTGACGAAGGCGGGGCTGCGGGCGGGGCAGAGCGTGCTGATCACGGGGATCGGGGGGGGGGTGGCGACGAGCGCGCTGGCGATCGCGCGGCACTTCGGGTGCCCGGTGGCGGTAACGAGCCGGCACGAGTGGAAACTGGAGCGGGCACGCGGGCTGGGGGCGGCGTGCCTCGTCCACGACACCGGGCAGGACTGGTCGAAGGAGGTCCGGGCGTGGACGCAGAAGCGGGGCGTGGACGTGGCCGTGGACTCGGTGGGCAAGGCGACGCACCTGGCGTGCATCCGGAGCCTGGCGCGGGGGGGGGCCTACGTGACGCCGGGGTGCACGACGGGTCCGGACGCGACGACGGACCTGGCACGCATCTTCTGGAACCAGTTGCGCGTGCTCGGGTCCACGATGGGATCCAACGAGGAGGGCCGCGAAGTGGCGAGCCTGCTGCGGGCGGGAGCGCTCGCGCCGGCGGTGGACCGGGTGTACCGGCCCGAGGAGTGCGGCGAGGCGTACGGACGGATTGAGTCGGGGGAGCACTTCGGGAAGGTGGTGGTGGATTGGAGGTAGTGTCACGGATCGACGCCCGTGGGGTTGCGCGGCGCGTGCCGCGAGGTTCTTCCCGGCGCACGGCCATCGCGCGTGGGTTTGTGCGTTTGCCCACCGCCATGCGCCTTGCAACGACCTCGGAGCGCGATCAGGGCATGTCTTCGCATGCCGTGGTAACGTGATCGCCCATGCTCGACCAAACGCAACACGACTCACCGCTCGATGTCCAGCTCCGCGTGCTGCCGATCATCGTCGGCGCGCTCATCGCCGGCCTTGCCGTTTTCGCCGCGGTCGTGCTGATGGTCGCCCCCGGCGGCCCCTTCACAAGCACGCCGGCAACGGCAGCGCCAGGGCCGTCGATCAACACGCCGCTGCTCGTCGCCGTCGCCGCGCTGCTGCTGGCGGGCATGGTCGGGTTCATCGCCGTCGGCGTGACCGCACGCACGCGCGCACGCCGCGCGTGGCAGGATCGCGACGACGACGAGCAGGGCGCGCACGCCGTCGGGTCGGTGATGCTGAACACCACCATCATCCGCGCCGCGCTCGTCGAGGGGCCGGGCCTCTTCGGCTGCGTCTACACACTCATCACGGGCAACCTCGCAGGCCTTGCGGCCGCGGCCGTCGCTGTCGCGTTCCTCGTCTCGCTCGTGCCAGTCCGCTCGCGCTCGCGATCTCTGCTCGAGCACGCAACCGGCGGCTCGCCCGCGCTGTAGCATGGGACGCCCCACCGGAGGACGGCCCATGACCACGGCAGCAACCATCGACACCCGCGCCGTCACCGACCGCCGCCCGCTCCGCTTCGCGACGACCGACGACCTGCGCCGCGATATCGACCTACTCACTGAGGCCGATCGCGCCGGGGCGCTCCGCGCCGCAGGCAACTGGTCGCTCGGCCAGGCGTTCGGCCACCTCGCCGCGTGGATCGACTACGCCTACGACGGCTACCCACCCGAGGCTCGCCCGCCGTGGTTCGTCAAAGTCATCTGCCGCATGATGAAGAAGAAGTTCTTCGCCGGCGGCCTGCCCGCGGGCGTTCGCATCCCTCGCGTCGAGGGCGGCACCTTCGGCATCGACCCGATGCCCACCGACGAAGGGCGCGCCCGCCTCCTCCGCGCCCTCGACCGGCTCGACCGCGCGCCCCCGCCCCTCCCCAGCCCCGTCTTCGGCCCGCTCACCCACCACGAGTGGCGCCGCTTCAACCTCGGCCACGCCGAACTCCACCTCTCCTTCTTCCATCCGGACTGACCGCTATCGTCCCCGATGCCCCCGCACGACTCGCTGACCGCACCAGCCGCGCAACCCGACATCGACGCCGTCATCCGCGCCACCTCGCTCGCCTTCGCCGGCCCGCCGGACGCGACCGAAGCCTGGCTCCGCGCCGCCGGCCTCGACAGCGTGCGCGTGCTGCACGACGCCGGAGCGCCCGCCGCGAGCCTGGTGCGCATCCCGATGGGCCAGTTCTTCGCCGGCCGGTCCGTCCCGATGCTCGGCATCGCCGCGGTCGCCGTGCCCCCGGAGCGCCGAGGGGGGGGCCTCGCCCGCCGCCTCATGGCCGCCGCCCTGCGCGAGGCCCACGCCGACGGCTTCGCGCTCTCCACCCTCTACGCCTCCACGCAGGCCTTCTACCGCCAGGTCGGCTACGAGCAGGCGGGCCTGCTCTTCCGCACCACGCTCCCTCTGCGCACCATCGGCGTCCGCGACCGCTCGCTCCCCGTCCGCCCGCTCGGCACGGACGACGAACAGGCCGTGCGCGAGTGCTACGGCGCGTTCGCCGCTCGCTCCAACGGCACGCTCGACCGCGGGCCGTACTGCTGGCAGCGCACCCGCGCGATGCGCGGCGAGCGGTACGCCGGCTTCGGCGTCCCCTCGCCGGACCGCCCCGGCGCGCTCGACGCCTACGTCTTCTACGCCCAGCGACGCAAGCCCGACTCGGGCCGACACGACGCCGCAATCTCCGACCTCGCCTTCACCAACGCCCGCGCGGGTCGGCGACTCCTCGGCTTCCTCGCCGACCTCGCAACCGTCGGCGACGACGCGGTCTTCCACGGCCCGCCGCTGCACCCGCTGCTCACGCTCATGGACCAGCAGTTCCACACCTCGACCTTCGTCGACGTCTGGATGCTGCGCATCGTGCGCGTCCGCGAAGCGCTCGAAGCACGCGGCTACCCCGCGCACGCCGACGCAACCCTCACGCTCGACATTGCCGACGACCTCATCCACGACAACGCGGGACCGTGGACGCTCCGCGTGCGCGATGGACGCGCGAGCGTCGAACGCGCGGCAGGCACGCTCGCGCTCCGCCTCACCATCCGCGGCTTCGGCGCGATCTACTCCGGCCTCTACTCCGCCACGCAGGCGGCCGCGCTCGGCCTGGTCGACGGCGACGCCGACGCGCTCGCCGCTGCGGACGCGATCTTCGCCTCGAACACCCCCTGGATGACCGACCGCTTCTGACCCCCACGCCCCTCGACGAGAGTCCCCATGGCCAAGCGACCCGACCTCACCGGCCACCAGCGCCGCATCGTGCAGCGCTACTACGACAACCTCGACACGATCTCCGTCCAGAAACTCCAGGAGATCGTCTCCGACCTCGCCCTCGCCGACGACCCGAAGAAGGCCGACCGCCTGTGGAAGCGGGCCGAGACCGCCCTGGCGAAGACCGCCGCGAACGACGCCGAGGCCCGCACCGCCCTGGCCGAACGCAACCTTCAGAAACTCGCACAGATCATTGCGCGGCTGGCGTGACCCTTTGCCCGCTCACTTCGAGGCCGGCCGCGGCCCCTTGAGCAACTCCGCCAGCACCCCCAGCAGCAGCACCCCCGTCAGCCCGCTGTACGCGCTCCCCGCCGCGACGATCATCGGCACGAACGCGGGCGACAGCCGCGCCAGCCACCACCCTGCCATGTCCGCCAGCAGCGCCAGACCCATCAGCCCCACGCCAAGCGACACCAGCCGTCGCGGCCAGGTCGTCATCATCGCCAGCGCGCCGACCACGAACGCCATCGTCGCCAGCGCGAGCGCGTGCGCGTGCGTCGAAGCCACCAGCACGCCCGCCGGTGTCCGCTGGATCTGACGCGAGAACGCCACGCGCTGCACGTCGCTCCAGAACTCGAGCGGGATCTTCTGCCCGATGCCGTCCCCCTCGGTCGCCTGCCGCGCGTGGCAGCGCAGGCAGTGGGCGGCGATGATCTCCGCGGGCGCATCGTCGCCCAGGTCCAGGCTGTCGAAGTCCTCGCTCACCCGATCGCCGCGCAGCCACGCGAGCAACGTCTCGCGGTCGGCCTCGGGCAGTTCGGGCGGATGGCCGCGCTCCAGCGCGACGATCAGCGGCGCGCGCCGCTCCACCCCGCTGTATGCCCCCGTGAAGTCGTCGAGCGTCAGGCCCGGCCGCTCGTCGCGGTTCTCGTAGTGCCACAGCACGTGCGTCCCGGACGCGACCAGCCCGCCGAGCAGGACGAACACCAGGCACGCCACGCCGAACTTCGCGCCGAGCGGCAGGTCGCGCAGCGCGGGCCACAATCCGGCCATGCCTCACCCCCCCCTCAGCAGCGCGGGATCGATCTCGACCGTCCCGCCCGTGACCACCGCCCGGTTCGCCAGGATGCCGACGATGCTCGCCCGCGCCCCCTCGTCCGCACCGCAGACGACCGGCGCGCCCTCGCTCACGCTCCGCAGGAAGTCGCCCAGCGCGTAATACAGCGGCGAGTTCGGCAGCCCGATCCCCTCCTGCAACTTCCCCTGCGCGGCCAGTTTCGTCGCCTCGGCGATGAGCGTGATGCCCTGATCGTTGTGGAACCGCTGACGGTTCGCGTAGACCTCCCACCCCTGCGTCGGCGCGTCCGACTCCTTGAACATCCACCCGTGCGTCCACGCCAGCCACATCGAGGCGTTCGTCCCGTGCAGCACCTCGTACTCGCCGCCGTAGGTGCTCGCCAGCGTCGCCTCGTAGTGCAGGTGCAGGCCGCTCTCGAAGTCCAGCCCGCAGTGGACCGTGTCGTACACCTCGCGCCCGTCGGCGTGCAGGCGGATCGATCCGCCGCCCCGTGCCCGCACCGGGTACGCCCCGAGGTACCAGTGGAAGACGTCGAACTGCTGAGTCCCTTGCTCGCCCGCCAGCCCGAGCGAGACGGCCGGGTCCAGCCGCCAGTTGAACTCGCGGTCGCGGGCCGGGTCAGGCGCGGGCGTGCGCCACGAGTTCTTGCGGTTGCTCTGCGCCCGCATCGCCACCGGGTCGCGCACCGCCTCGGAGCGGAAGAACGTCCACGCGAGTTTGTACACCGGGTTCGACCGCCCATGCAGCCCCGCGTGGAACACCCCCGACGAAGCCCGCGCCGCACGCGCCATCGCCTGGCAGTCCTCCACCGTGTGCGCCAGCGGCGTCTCGCAGTAGACGTGCCGACCCGCCGCCAGCGCGGCCAGCGCGATGTCCCGGTGCAGGTGCGTCGGCGTCGCGATCACCACCGCCTTCACGTCCGCCCGCTTGTCCAGCATGGCGCGGTAGTCCGCGAACCCCTCGGCCCCCTGCGACCGGCGCACGCCCGCCTCCAGCCGGCGTTCGTCGATGTCGCAGATCGCGCGGATGGCGACGCCCTCCATCTTCTGGAGTTCGCCCAGGATCGCGCGCCCCTGCCGACCCGCGCCGATCACGCCAACCGTCACCGGCTCGCGCAGGCGCACCGGGCGGGCCAGCCCCAGTTCTGGCAGCAGCGCGACCGCCGCCATCGCCCCCGCGCTCTGCTTGATGAAACTCCGACGATCCGTCTCGTTCATGGTGACTCCTACCCCGCACGCCCACCCGCGTCCGACCGCCAGAATAGCCGCTCGTCCGGCCCCTCGACGGCCCATGCTCCACCTTGTTGCGGCAGCAGCGTCGTGAGTTGCCCCGGCATCCGCGGGGGCCTGGCACCGAGCACCAGCAGCGCGGTGGACCACGCGTCCGTCTCCATCGCGCTCTCGCCGACAACGCACGCTAGCGATGCTCCATCCACCGGCGCGCCGCTTCGCGGGTCCAGCACGTGCCCAAGCCGCCTGCCGTCGCGCTCCACGACCCGCCCCGACGGCTCCGACACGGACATCGCCCGATCACGCAATGCAACCCGGTACGGGCTGCCGCGCACCTCGACAACCCACCCCGCCTCGCCCGGCGGCGCGCCGATCGCCACCACCGTGCTCGTCCCGCCGTGCAGCAGGCCGCACGCCACCCCCGCCTCGCGCACGATCGCCGCGGCCTCGTCCAGCGCCTGCCCCTTGGCGATGCCCCCGAGGTCCAGCGACGCGCCCGGGCGAGTGAACCGCACCGTCCGCGCGCCCTCGTCCAGCAGCACGCCGTCCATCCCGACGCACGCCGCGGCCGCCGCCGTGTCGCCAGGCTCGCCGTGGAACCCCCACGCCCGCATCAGCGGCCCGACGGTCGGGTCGAAGGCCCCGTCCGACTCTCGCCACACGCGCGCGCACGCCGCGAGCAACTCGAACGTGTCCGCATCGACGCCGACGGCCCGCTCGCCCGCGTGCGCGTTCACGAACGAGAGCACGCTGTCCGCCCGGAACCGGCTGTAGCGCCGCTCCAGTTCGCACACGCGTTCGAGCGCGGCCTCGGCGACCGCCAGCAGGCGGGGCGCATCGCCGCCCCACAGGACGACCTCGAACCGCGTCCCCATCGCGGGCGCGGCCGCGCGGACCAACTCGCCCGTCCGCCCGCTAGAGACGCTTGACCCTCCGCGTCTGCGGGTCGTACTCGTACGCCGCCCCGTCCCACAGCGAGCGCGTCGCCAGGTCGACGATCACCATCATCTTCGTGGCCAGGTCGACCTGGCTGCGGTTAGGCTTGCGGGTGCGGATGCTGCTCAGCCAGTCCAGCCGCAGGGCGTTCTGCGGGTCGCCGATGTCCTCGCTCTTGATCTCGAACGGGTCGATCTCGGACGCGAACTTCGACTCCGGCCGCACCGAGCAGTGCGGGCCGTTCAGGAAGATGTTGGCCTTCTGGCACCGGATCATGGACGGCAGGCCCGTCTCGTTGTTCGTCGAGCCGGCGATGATCATCGTGTGCCCGCCCTCGAACTCCACGTTCAGGTTCACCTGGTCGTGGTTCTCCATGTCCTTGTCGATGTAGTGTCCGCCCGTCGCCACCACGCGCGTCGGCCAGCCGGCGCCCAGCGACATCAGCAGCGGCGTCGCCTCGTGCACCAGCAGGTCGCCGATGATCCCCGTCGAGTACGCCCGGTACCGGCGCCACCTCGCGTAGATTTTCGGGTCCCACGACACCGCACCGAGGTGCCCGCACCAGCGTTCCCAGTCCAGGTTCTCGCCCGGCTTCCAACGGTTGTCCAGCGAGTAGTAGTTCCACTCGCCCGTCGGCGTGTTGCGGCAGTACGACGTCTGGCTCCACAGCGCCTTGCCCAGCGTCCCCTCCGCGATCACCTTCTGCGCCGCCACGTACTTGGGGTACATGATGTGCTGCGTCCCGACCTGGAAGATCACCTCCTGGTTCGCCTTCACCACGTCGTGCAGCCGCAGCGCCTCGTCCAGCCGCAGCGTCATCGGCTTCTCGCAGTACACGTCCTTGCCGGACTTGATCGCGTCCTCCGAGATCGGCCCGTGCCAGTGCTCCGTCGTCGCCACCACGACCGCGTGGATGTCGTCGCGGGCCATGATCTCCTTGTGGTCGCGGCAGATCGTCTCGACCTTCATCCCGTACCGATCGTTCAGCAACTTCGCCGCGTCCTGCGCGCGCACGTCGCACACGTCGCACAGCGCCGCGATCGTCAGGCTCTCCTGCCCTTCCTTGTTGAAGTTCGCAAGGCGGTCCGCGTGCCCCGTGCCCATGCCGCCGGGGCCGACGATCGCGATCCGGATCGGCTCGCCGTCGGCCAGCGGCGGACGCTTGCTCGCCCGCGGGATCGGACGCCCCGCGTACGCACCGGCCGCACCGCTCAGTGCCGCCGCGGCCCCGGCCAGCGCGGCCGTCTTGGTCAGGAACGAACGACGAGACTCAGGAACGAACGACGAGAACCCGCTTCGATCGGTCGCCATGGCGATTCCCCTGTGCTCCAAAGGCCCGCACACGCAGGCCGCGACGCGGCGGCCAAACCAGCCCGCGCCGCAGCCGACAGCCTACCACACCCACCCCCCCAAAAGCCAGCCCGCCGCAAATCCCAAAAAAGCCTCTCCCGCGGCCCGCGACATCCCTTGACCCGGAGACACTCCCACGCTCGTCCCATCCCGGCCCCAAAGCCGCCCGGGCCTGAAGCCGCGGGTGGAGCGATGCCCCCCCAGCGGCGGCGCGGAACCCATGGAAAGCGGTCACCCAAACACGAACGCCCCGGAGGGGCGCGGGAACCACACGCCCGTTCACCCGCGCCCCGCCGGGGCTTGGCCCTCCTTCAACGACCCTCATCCACGGGTTGCGCGGCCGCGCCGCTCCACCCGTGGCGACATCCCGGCCCGCCCTCCGGGGCTACAGCAAACTCCGCTCGGCCCTCGGGTGCGGCACGAGATGCGCCAGTCATTCGCTGAGCGCACCGAGGTCGCAAGGCTATTCAGTTCGGTGACACGACGCGGACATGCGTGACAACCTGCATCGGTGAGGGAATCATGCGCATTGCATCAACCACCCGATCTCACCACGGCCTCTCGCGAACAGGTACAGCGTTCCCACGTCTCCGAGCATGAGGAAGTTCTGACTGTACGGCAGCCTCCCCCACGGCGGCAACGGCACGTTCGGGAATGGGTACTCGTCCTCGCACGGGTTGATCGAGTGCAGACACGCGAAGTACCGTCCGAGCCCCTCGGCCTCGTCCTCTCCTTGCTGCCAGACCGGAACTCCACCGATCTTGCTCGCCCAGTAGCAGCCGCACACCTCGATCTCAATGTCGCGGTATCGCAGCATTGAGCACCCGCCGGGGTGCTCGGTCGAACGGTGCCGTTCGAAGTACGTCGGCGTCCAAGTGATCGGTTGCTCGGGCATCTCCGCCGCCGACACCAGTTCGTCCTCCGCCAGCCCCAGCGAATGCCACTCAAAGTAGAGCCGCGACCCTGAGGCCTCGTTCCAGATGAGACCGTCGTCGGTGTCGTCCTGAAAGATCAGCAGCACGTTGCCCGGCAGTTCGTCTCGCGAATAGCCGACGAGCAGATCGCGTGAGTCCGCCAGGCACAGTTGCCCCAGGAACGACAGCGGCTTTCCCGCCGCATCGACCGGCCACGGCCCGCGCGGTCGGTACGGCAGCCCGGCGATCTTCGAGACCTCACGGCGTGGTGGCTCGCCAAGCGCGGGCAGCAGCACGTCCACGGGCACACCCGCGCCCATCGCCGCCGCTCCTCCCACCGCTTCGCGCATCTGCTCCATCAGCGCCAAGTCTCGCGGCGAGGCGATGTCGCTCGGCGCGTAGTACCGGAACTCTTTCGCCCCTTCCGCGTCCAGCCGAGCCCACTTCGCGGAAAGGGGGTTCCGAGCAACCCAGCGATCGATATCGACGATGGGGTGTACCACGCGGGACAGGATACAGAGTCTGGGCTGTGATTCACAGTGGGTCGCCTTGTCGGCAGACGTGGCAACTCTGTAATAGTGGCGAAGTCACCGATACTCCCCTGTCTCGCCCGTGCCGGGCTCCGAATTCAGCTTGGAATGGCTGGGACCAGGAACTTTTTCGGGGTCTGTCGAGATGGCGTCGCACTACCGCGGGGCGTCTTCCGGGGCGTGCTGTGGACACAGACACTCGACAATGACCCCTGCGGAGTTCAGAGCCGCCGAGTGGTTCCACCAGTCCGAATCAACAGCGTTGAGGATGGGAGGGGTGTCGCCACTTGCTATGGCCACAGCCACAAACTTCTGGTCCTTCTTGTGGAAGGTTGAGAGGCCTTGCTGATCTGGAAACTCCTCGAAACGCCGCCATCCGTCGCCATGGCGTGGCGTGATCGTAACCTGGCGGACTTTCTCGGGTATCGCCTGATGATCGTGCGCCCACTTGACGAAGAAGTGCCCCACTCCGGGCTGGCCACTGTGCCCGAGTTTCTTGGTGTACTCGCTGAGAATCAAACCCCTGTCATCCACGAGCAAGCCGCCCTGTTGCTGGATAGTAAAAAGTCGTGCGATGCATCTATTGACGCAAAGATCATCAGCCCCAGTACCTAGGCGCGAGGCGACCACCGCGACGTTGGTGTCCACGACGACCGCCATTCACTCCTCCGGGATCCCCTTGCGCTTCATTACCGCGGCCTGCATCGCTCTGATATCGCCCATGGGATCACCGAAGAAATCCTCCGGCCACTCGAGAAAGTTTCCATATGTGTCGAGCTCCAGGGGGACCAGTTTCCCCTCCCCGTTTTCGATGTCGCAGAAATAGATAGCAGCCTTAGTCTCGTCGAGGTCCTGCTTCTCGGCCACGCGAAGCTGGAGGCGACGCAGAAAGTCCTCGCTGTGGCTTTCCACGATGATCTGGACCTTGCGCACGTTCATGGCGTCGATGAACACGTCGGCAAGGCCCCGTTGCACACTCGGGTGCAGATGGATCTCCGGTTGCTCGAACAGGATTGTTGAGCCCTCGGGCGCGTAATAGCACAGCACCAGCACAGGCAAAACCTGCGAGACGCCAAAGCCGACATCTGTGATAAGTACTTCGGAGGACCCGGGCGAGCGGCGGACATGCACCCGGTACAGATTGGTGCCCTTCTTGATCTCCTCGACGCGAAACTCGTCGATAAGATTGAGCTGCTTCAGCCAGTACGCGACGTACCGTTCGAGTGAGTATTTCGGCTTGCCCCTGCCACGAGAGATTTTCTCGCCTCGCTCTCTTGCCGCGAGAATCGCAGCGATTGCATACTCACCGCGCCTTCCCATGTCCGCAGGATCGCCTCCGGCCCATGTGTACTCACGTTTCGGGTAGTCTCGCAGCGGCCCGAGGTAGTACACGCCATGGAGCATTCGCTCGAACGCCAACTCCAGCTCGGAAAGGAAACCCGCGTTCTGGTGATAGGTACGCACCTCATCAGCAAACCCGTAGAACTTCACAGGCCCGGGTATTGGCCACTTGCGGCCTCCGGCACGCTTGAACCGAAACAGTTTGTGGTTGGTGGTGAGTTCATACCCTTCCTTCTCATCGCGCTTGGCGAGCGTAAACGTCGTATCACCCAAACCGTACCGCATCTCCGGGACTGTCAGTTTGCCCCCTCCGTTGGCGACCACCCTCGAGAAAAAGGACAGCTCGTCTGACTTCGTGAGCACCTTGTTCTGCGTATCTGGATCCTTCAGTTGTAGCGCCCTCGCGAGCGACCACTCCACGCCAATGACGATTTCAGGATTGTCCGAGTGCGCATGAGCAATGTCTGACAGGGTGCCGAGGTTCACCGGCGTTTTGTCGTCGCCCAAGTGCAGCACCACGCTTCTGTCCGGGCTATCCGTTGTCTGCTTGAGCATTAGGATAAACTGCAAGATGCTCGATTTGCCAGAGGAGTTTGTGCCAAACAGGGCAGTGATGGGCGCTAGACGCATCTTTTCGATGCGCCTCCATGCCTTGAAGTTGGACAGGCTCAGCGATTTCAGCATTCTCTGGCGATCCGATCCAAAAGGGGGGAAGGACTCAAGTTCAACCCATCGGGGGCCCATTGTAGCGGATCAGCACCGCCGCGCACCCGCTACCCGCCCGGCAGGGGGCGTCATCACTCGCTTGCGCTTCGTGCTCTGTGGGTGGACGGTGGTCTGTCCGGGCGTCGCGTCTCGGGCTACGCCCCCACCGTCAGCCCCACGGGCCGGACCACTCCCGCCGCACCCGGCTGCAGCGCGATCCCCAGCGGCACGCGCTTGCCGTCGGGGCCGCGGGGGGGGATGCGGTCCTGGTCGACGATCCGCTGGATCGCCATGACGCCCTCGATCAGCTGCTCCGGCCGCGGCGGGCAGCCGGGGACGTAGACGTCCACCGGGATGAACTGGTCGCAGCCCTGCACGGTCGCGTAGGTGTCGAAGACGCCGCCCGTCGAGGCGCACGCCCCCATCGAAATCACCCACTTCGGCTCCGTGATCTGCTCGTAGATCCGCTGCAGCACCGGGAGCATCTTGATGCCGATCCGCCCCGCCACGATCAGCAGGTCGCTCTGGCGCGGGCTGAAGCGCATGACCTCCGCCCCGAACCGGGCCAGGTCGTAGCGGCTGCACGCCGTCGCCATGAGTTCGATGCCGCAGCAGGCCGTTGCGAAGGGCATCGGCCAGAGCGACGACCGGCGCGCCCAGTTGATCACCCGCTGCAACTGCGTCGTCAGCACCCAGTCGGTCGGCAAGGCGGCTTCGATGCCCATCGCGGTTCGCCCTCGCTCCGCCGGATTCACCCGGCCTCGTCCACATCCTAGACGGCCGACGCTCAGGCCAGCGCCCGCAGCACGCCCTCCGCCGCGGCCAGGTCGTCCACGCGGAAGATGCACCGTGCCGGCGTGCCGTTCACCGTGGGCGACTGGTAGGCGTACCGGATGTTGATCCGCGAGACGCCCAGCCTCGCGGCGATCTCCGCGAACGCCCCCGGCCGCTCGTCCAGCCCGACGCAGAGCACCTGCGTCTCGGCGATCGGCCCGGCCCCCGAGTCGCACAGCCCCTCGCAGACCTGCCGCATCGCCTCCTCGGGCGTGCCGATCAGCCGCACCAGCCCCCGCCCGTTGTGCTCCGAGACGGCCACCGCCTCGACCTGCACCCCCGCGGCCCGGAGCGCTTCGAGCACACCGGCCAACTCGCCGGGCCTGTCGGCCAGGTAGATCGAGAACTCGGTCAGTCGGCTGATCTGCATGGCCGGTGCGTCTCCGGGAAAACCGATGGAAGCAGCCATCGCTCCCTGTCTAACCCCCTGCCGGGCAGCGGGATGCGAACTCATCCCGGAATGGGGGGCGGGCCTATGTCCCTCTTCGGCCGTTTCCCCCGGCCGCCCAAGTGGGGGCCAACGGTAGCCGGCTCACAGGCCGCACGATGCTTCACGGGACGGATCAGGCCGGCTCCGGTGCCTTCACGGGCTGATCGGGGCTGTCGGCCGCGGCCTCGGGCCGGCTCGGCCTCTCCACCAGGTCAGCCAGCGTCATCCCCGCGAACGCCTCCGCCTCGCGGCGGCGCAACTTCCCCAGGGTCGAGAGGTCCGCCGAGTCCGCGCGGTCCGCGCGGCCGCTCGACGCACCGATGCCGACCGCCAGCGCCTCCGTCGCCCGGACGCTCTCGGGCGGGCGTGCCAGCGCGAAGCGGACCTCGTCGCGCCCCGCGGGGACGCG
>JAHCJE010000004.1 GCA_026128865.1 Phycisphaeraceae bacterium
CCAGTTCCTCCTCCTCGCGCTGCACGGCGTGCTGTGCGTCGCCTTCGACGCCGCGCATGCTCGGCAGTTCCGCCGGACGCACCGCGAACGGGTCCGCGGCGGCGGCGACGAACCGGATGTCCTCGAGCATCGCCAGCGCGGTCGGGTAGCGCTTGTCGTAGTCCGCCATCGCGCGGCGCACGATCCACCGCACCGCCTCGGGGCAGCGGCGCGAGATCTGGCTCAGCGCGCCGTGGGCCGGGAACGAGTTCTCGACCACGGCGTACAGCACCGCGCCGGCGGCGTAGACGTCGAACTTCGCCCCGTCCACCTGGTGCACCTTCACCCCCCGCAGGGCCATGCGCACCATCTCGGGGTCGCGGAAGTACTCGGTCCCGTGCGTCGTCAGCGTCATCGCCGAGCGGATCGGCGTGAGCAGGCCGAAGTCGACGAGGTGGGCCTCGCGCCCGTGGACGATGATGTTGTCGGGCTTGACGTCCTTGTGCCACAGCCCGCCGCGGTGGTAGCGGTCCAGCGTGGCGAGCAGCGAGCCGAGGTACCCGAGCGCCTCGTGCAACTGCGGGTTCGTCAGGCCCTCGGCGGGGGCGCGGCCGTGGAGTTTCTGCGTGACGAGGCTGAGCGGCTCGCCGGGCACGAAGCGCATCACGTAGTAGAAGCGCTCGGGCGTGAGTTCGTGGTCCAGCACGAGGCCGAGTTTCTTGGCCGCGTCCAGCGAGCGGCTCTCGCGCACGATCTGCGGCAGGCTCGACCCGTCCTGGAGGCTGAACGACTTGATGACGACCTGGTCGATGTCGTCGATGCCCTGTCGCGCGAAGGCTGCGCGGCGGATCTCGTCCGGCTCGGCGACGTACAACTTGCCCCCCGAGCCGCCCCCCGGCAGCGAGCCGACGATCACGTAGCCCTCGAACTTGCCGGTGCGCCGCGAGGGCGTGTCGGCGGTCGGCGCGGCGGCGACAACTTCGGGGAGCCTGCGCTCAAGCCCATCCACCAGTGAGTTCAGGCAGAGGAACCGCGCCGGGTGCCCGACGAGGACGCGGTAGATGCACGAGCCGCCCGCACCCATCTCGCTCTGGATGGCGCGCCCGAAATGGGCCGCCGCCGACCACCGCCCGACCAGGACGTTGGCGACGACGAGGAAGGCGAAGACCACCGCCGTCACCAGCGCGCCGATGAGACGCAGCACGTCGCGGATCTCGCCCCCGATGAACGCGAAGACGTGGCCGATCAGCCAGCCGATGCCCTTGAAGAGCGGCACGACGACGTACATCACGAGCAGCACGAGGAGCACGATGCCCACGACCGCCCCCAGCAGCACCAGCAGCACCCCAGGCCCGGCCATACCTTCGCTCCTGCCCCGGCGGGCGTCTCGTCGTCGTCCTATCGAGCGGCCTGCTCGTCCATCCGCCGAAGGTCCATCTGGCGGTGGTAAATCTCCGCGACCGCCTCGTCGAAGAGGGCGTCGTCCGCCTTGTTCGGATCGAGGTCCAGCCCGTTTCGGCGCGGCTCGGAGCGCTCGGCCTCCGTGAACGAGTACGTCTCCACCGCCTCCGTGATCCGACGGCGCAGGGCGTCGCGCACCTTCGCCAGCCGCCGGCTCACCGTCGGCTCGCTCACCCCGATCGCCGCGGCCACGTCTTTGCCGCTCGTCCCGTCCAGCACCCGCATCCGGTAGATGGAGAAGTCGGTGAAGTCGCACTCCTTCTGAACCTGCCGGATCGCGGCTTCCACCTTCGCCCCGAAGACCGCGGCCTCGTAGGCGTCGTCCGCGCCGATCGCCGAAGAGCCGGCCATCCACGCCTCGTCGAGCGACGCCGCCGTTCGCCCGCCCCCGCGCTTCATGGCCATGCGCCGGTCCATCTCGTCGCCGAGGACGTGCTTGGCGATGGCGAGCAGCCAGGTGCTGAACCGCGCCCCGCGGGCCGGGTCGTAGCGATCGATCGAGTCCGAAAGTGCAGCGAGCGTTTCCTGCGAGAGGTCGCGGACGGTCTCGTGCCCGATGCGGCCTCCGCCCCAGCGCGTCAGTTGGGCGCGGACGACCGGGCCGAAGGTCTCCCACAACTCGAACCAGGCGGCCTGGTCGTTGGCGCGCAGCCGGGCGATGAAACTCGTCGTCATCGAAGAGAGCACCGTGCGACTCCTTGCGCCGGCCCACCTTGGGCTGCGCCGAACCCCCCCGGGGCACGGCGGGACGCCCGATCGTTCCGGGTTTCGTACGCCGCGTTTCGGGCGGAAGGGACTTCTCCCCAAGGATACCGCCGGACATGGTCCGAACGAAGCCGTTCGCCCGCGCACAAACCGACAGACCGCCGCGACCAACCGCTATCGGGCCTGCATTTCCTGTTTCGGCGTGTGAAAGCGGGCGGGTCAGGCTCCCAATGAGACCCGGACAGGCCCGAGTTCGGGCGGCCGGACACGACGGGGCGGCACGATCGGCCCGTGACGGACGGCTCATCCAAGGAGGTTCGCCATGCCGTGCATCGTCAAGTCTCTGGTTCGTATGGGCGTGATCGGGACGGTCGTGGGCGGCGCGGTGCTGGTGCCGGCGGTGGTGATCGCCGGGCCGGATCGCGTGGCCGCGCTCTTCACCCAGGCCCGCCACTCGATCAACACGAAGATCGACGCGACGATCGACGACCCGATCGCGCTGCGTCAGCAGTTGCGGGCGTTGGAGGCCGAGCTGCCCAAGAAGATCGCCGCGGTGCAGGGCGACCTGGCCGAGGTGACGCACAACGTCCAGCAGTTGGAGCGTGAGTTGATGGTGAGCCACAAGGTCATCTCGCTCGCCGACGCCGACCTGGGGCAGATGCAGGACCTGCTCGCCCGGGCCGAGAGCGCGAGGTCGGAGAACGGGTTCAGCGTCGTTCGGGTGCGCCTCGACGACCGGTCCTTCAGCCTCGACGAGGCCTACGGCAAGGCGAACCAGATCAGCCAACTCCGCTCCGCGTACGCCGACCGGGCCGCGGACATCGAGCGCGACCTCTCGCTGCTCCGTTCGCAGCAGCAGCGGCTGGGCGAGTTGCTGAGCCAGTTCGAGTCCGAGCGTGTGAAGTTCCAGAACGAACTCTGGCAACTGGACCGGCAGGTGGACGCCATCGCCCGCAACACCCGCATGGAGCAGATGCTGAGCCAGCGTCAGGCGACGATGGACAAGTACGACCGCTACAGCGCGGGGAGCCTCGACCAGGTGCAGGGGCGGATCGCCAAGATCCTCGCCGAACAGGAAGCCCGCCTGACCTCGCTGGCCGGCCGCTCCACTGTGGACGATTACAAGGCCCGCGCCCAACTGGAACTGGACACGACCATCCGCGCCGGGCAGGCCCTGCGAGGCACCGGCGGCGGCCTCCCGGGCGCCAAGGCGATCGAGATCGCCCCGCCCGTGATCGAGGTCGGCCCCGAGAGCGACAGGCCCGCCGAGCCGGCGCGCCCCCTCGCCTCCCGCGACCGCTGACGGCAGGTTTCCGCGGCGTCCCGGCTAGGCGAGCCGGGGTGCCGCCCTCGGACGACCCCCCTTTCGCGGCCTTCTGAGTCCGCGAGACCGCCCCGGTTCCTCACCGAGCCGGGGCGGCTTTTTCGCGCAGGGCGGGCGGCCCCCGCTGGCGGTTTGGGCGGATTGGCGGTACTGTCTCGGCTCGCGGGGCGAATGGTGTGCGCGCCCCGGCGCGGCGGACGCGCCCCACGGTGGGGCCGGCCGGATCGCGCCAGCCACGGAAGGCCGCGCGCAGCGGCGGGCAAGGAAGAAGCGTGCTCTTCGATCGGTTCCTGGGCCTGTTCGCGGTTGACATGGGCATCGACCTCGGCACCTGCAACACGCTCGTTGCGGTCCGCGGGCAGGGCATCGTGCTCAACGAGCCGAGCGTCGTCGCCGTGCGCAAGGGCACCAACCAGGTGCTGCGCTCGGGCAACGAACTCGCCGTCGGGTGGGTCGCGAAGGAGATGCTCGGCAAGACGCCAGGCTCGATCTCCGCGATCCGCCCGCTGAAGGACGGCGTGATCAGCGACTTCGAGATCACCGAGGCGATGCTGGGCTACTTCATCCGCAAGGTGAACGGCAGCCCGCGCTTCATCGGCCCGCGCGTCGTCATCTCCATCCCGTCGGGCATCACGGCGGTCGAGAAGCGGGCCGTCTTCGATTCGTCCGAGCGCGCCGGCGCGAGGCGGACCTACCTGATCGAGGAGCCTGTCGCGGCGGCGATCGGCGCGGGCCTGCCCTTCGCCGAGCCGACAGCGAGCATGATCGTTGACATCGGCGGCGGGACGACGGAGGTCGCCATCATGTCGCTCGCCGACATCGCGGTCTGCGAGAGCGTTCGCGTCGCGGGCGACGACATGGACGAGGCGATCATCAACCACATGAAACGGACCTACAACCTCATGGTGGGCGAGCAGACCGCCGAGCGCATCAAGATCGAGATCGGGTCCGCCGCGCCTGTCGGCGAGGAAACGACCATGGACGTGCGCGGGCGCGACATGATTTCGGGCCTGCCGCGCAAGGCCCCGATCAGCAGCGAGGAGATCCGCGAGGCCCTGCAGGAGCCTGTGAACGCCATCATCGAGACGGTGACGCGCACGCTCGAACGGGCCGAGCCGGAACTCGCCGCGGACCTGGTGGACAACGGCATCACGCTCGCGGGCGGCGGTTCGCTGCTGCGTGGGCTGCCGCAGGTCGTGCAGAAGGCGACCGGCCTGGACTGCCGACTCGCCGAGGACCCGCTGACCTGCGTGGCGCGTGGCACGGCGATCTATCTCGAGAACATCGAGGTGTGGGGGCCGAACCTCGAAACGGACATGGACCTCTAGCCCGCCCCCTTCGTCGGGCGGCTGACGCGATGGGACGACGCCCGGGCCAGACCGCTGTCTCGCGCCGGCTCCTGCCGATCACGATCGCCGCGCTCGTCGTGCTCGCGCTCGTGCCGGTGCGGTTCATGGCATTCGCGGGCTGGTTCGCGGATCTCACGGCCGTTGTCGCCGCGCCGGTGAGCCAGCCGCTGCGCGCACTGGCGGCCTGGGTCGCGCCGGCGCGGGCGGGCGGCTCGCCGCCGGAGCATGTCGCCGAACTCGAGCAGCAGCGCGACCATTACGCCACGCTCTACCACCGCGTGCGCGACGAGAACTCGCGGCTGCGCGAACTCGTGCGTCAACTCCAGGGCGGCATCGCGCTGAACCCAGAACTCCCGCTCCGTCTCTACACGGCGTCCGTCGTCGGCGCGTCGAGCGACCTCTCCAGCCCGCTGCTCACCGTGCGTGCCGGCCGCCGCCACGGCGTCGAGCGCAATACCGTCGCGACCGTCGCGGGCGTGCAACTGCTCGGGCGCGTGGACCGCGCCGCCGAGCGCCTCTGCTACGTTCGACCCATCACCGCCCCGGAGGCCGGCTCGATCATCGGCACGGTGATGGTGTCCGACGAGGGCGGGTTGCTCTGCCGGCTCGCGCCGGTCGGCGACGGCACGCTCCGCGGCGACGCCGAGTACCCCGCCTCGCCCGAGGGCAGGCCCGCGCCGGAGGTCGCTCCCGGGCAACTCGTCCGACTTTCCGACCCCGTCTGGCCGCCGAGCGCGCAGATGCTCATCATCGGCCAGGTCGAGCGAGTCGAGCCTGCGCCGGATGCGCCGCTGCGGCGTGTCATCACCGTCCGCCCGACTGTCCGGCTCGAGCGCGTCAGCGAGGTCGTCCTTCGCATCCTGCAGGAGACCGATGAGGGGGGGGGCTGACCGTGAACTGGCTCACCTTCGCCATCGCCGCGTGGTTCGCTCTCGGCCTCGAGCTCGGCCTGCGTCCGGCGCTGCGCCTCGGGCCCGAGGCCCTTGCGCCGAGTTTCGTGCTTCCGCTCGCCGTCTTTGTGTGCCTCTGGGCACCGCACCGCGTCGCGCTCTGGGCGTGTCTCGCCTGCGGCCTGCTGGTCGATCTCACCTGGCGACACCCGATCTCGGGGGGCGGCGCGGCCACGATCCTCGGGCCGTACGCCCTGGGCTACCTCCTCGGCGGCCAACTCGTCCTCACCCTTCGCGGCGTGCTCATCCGCGGCAACCCGCTGACGATGGCGGTCATGTCGATGCTCGCCGCGGCTGTTGCGCACGTCGTCGTGGTCGCCGCCATGACGGTGCGCACGCTCTACGGCGATCCGATCGATTTCGCCCCCGCCTCGGAACTGCTCGTCCGGCTCGGGGCGTCCGCGTACACGGGCGTGGCGGGGCTGGCCCTCTCCCTGCTGCTCATCCCGCTGACGCCAGCCTTCGGTTTCCAACAGCAGGCGACGCACCGGAAGATCGCCCGGCGTGCCTAGCGACCCGACCCCGCGTGTTCGGTACACTCGCCTCATGCTTTCTGCCGTTTTCTTCGACGACTCCCGCGCGCGGCTCGAACCCCTCACGGGTCTACGCCCTGTCTTCGACGTGCGTCTCGGCCCGCTCAGCACACTGCACCGTGTCTCGGCTGCGCTGAACCTGCGCGTCGTCGCTCTCTTCGTGCCGCCGGAACTCGAAGCCATCACCGGCGAACGCCACGACCTGCCCATCAACCGCCTGCCCGATCGAGCCGGCGGCCCGCTCCTGCTCGTCAACGGCCGGTGCCCCATGCCTCCGGAGCAACTGGCGTCGTTGCGCGAGGGGCAGGCGCTGGTCGAGGCCGCGAGCGGGGATACGGTGGCTGCGCTGCTCGCGCCGGACGCGGCCCGCGCCCTGCTCGATGGCGAAGGCGCGGGCGGGGAGCGCGTCGAACTGGAGGAGTCGGTGCTGCTCAGCCGACCGTGGCACTTCCGGGCGGTGCGCGACCAGGCCGTGGAGTTTGATCTGGACCTGCTCGCCCGCGAGGCGCGCCGGCGCGAGGTGCCCGCGGGCGTGACGGTGCTGGGCGATCCCTCGCTCGTGCAGATCGACCCGGACGCGGAGGTTCTGCCCGGGGCGGTGCTGGATGCCGAGGGCGGACGGATCACCATCGGCGCTGGGGCGATCGTGCGGCCCGGCGCGGTGATCGTCGGCCCGTGCTACGTCGGTCCCGAGTCGCGCGTCGTCGAGCACGCGGTGCTGCGGGCGCACACGTGCGTCGGGCGTTGCTGCCGCGTCGGCGGCGAGGTCGCGGGGGTCGTCTTCCAGGGCTACGCCAACAAGGTGCACGAGGGCTTCCTGGGCGATTCGTGGGTCGGCGAGTGGGTGAACCTCGGCGCTGGCACCACGAACTCGAACCTGCTGAACACCTACGCCGAGGTCATCGCCCGCGCCGACCCCGCCGGCCCGAACGAGCGCACGGGGGAGACCTTCCTCGGCGCGATGATCGGCGACCACGTGAAAACGGCGATCGGGACGCGCATCATGACCGGCGCGGTCATCCACCTCGGCACGATGTGGGCGGCGAGCAGGCCGGTGACCGGGTGCGTTGGTTCGTTCGCCTGGGCGACGGACGACGGCGAACGCCTCTACCGCCTGCCGAAGTTCCTCGAGGTCGTGCAGGCCGTCATGGCGAGGCGCAACATCGAGCCGACCGACGCCTACATGGCTCGGTTGCGATCTCTGCACGCGGAGGCGAGCGGTGAGTAGCGTGCGGTCAAGCACGTCGTGCGCGCGAGCCTCTGCCGTCGCGCTCGGGAGCCACACCGGAGCACGCCGGCCGTGAAGACGCTGTACGTCATCGACGGATATGCCCAGTTCTTCCGCGCGTACCACGCGATCCGCACGCCCATGAGCAGCCCGGTTACGGGCGAGCCGACCAACCTCACCTTCGGCTTTGTCGGCATGCTCCTGAAACTGCTGCGAGGCGAGGGCGCGGTCGGGGGCACGCCGGACTACGTCGCCGTCGCGCTGGACGTCTCCGGCGACCGCGGCACGTTCCGCAGCGGCCTCTACCCCGAGTACAAGGCGACGCGGCCGCCCCCCCCCGAGGACCTGCCCCTGCAGGTCGATCGCTGCCTGGCCATCCTGCGCGAGATCGGCGTGCCCATCGTCGGCGCGGAAGGGTTCGAGGCCGACGACGTGATCGCCACGATCGTGGACCGCCTGCGGGACGAACGGCCGGATCTGCGCGTGCGGATCGTCAGCAAGGACAAGGACCTCAAGCAACTGCTCCGCGACAACGTGGTCGAGTTGTACGACGTCCACCACGACGCCGTCATCGACGAGGCGAAACTGCGCGAGGAGACCGGTCTGACGCCCGGGCAGGTCGTCGACATGCTCGCGCTCATGGGCGACACCGTCGACAACGTGCCCGGCGTCGAGGGCGTGGGGCCGAAGACCGCGGCCCAACTCATCGCCGAGTACGGCTCGCTGGACACGCTGCTCGCCCGGGCGGGCGAGGTGAAGGGCAAGCGGGGCGAGAAACTCCGCGAGGCTGCCCCTCGGCTGGGGCTGTCGAAGCAGTTGGTCACGCTACGCCACGACGCCCCGGCCGCGCTGGACCTCGAAGACGCGGACGTGCGGCGGCTGCGCCTGGAACGCCTGCTGCCGATCCTCAAGGAACTCGGCTTCAACCGCTATCAGGACGAGGTGCGCGAACTGCTGGCCGGCCCCGGGGCGCGCAAGCCGGACGAGCCGGGGAAGGGCGCGAAGTCGGGCCTGTTCGCGGACTCGTTCTTCGCGCAGCCGTCGGACGCCCCGACGCGCACCAGGGCCGAGGGCGACTACCGCTGCGTGCGCACACGCGCGGAACTGGACGCGCTGGTGGAGGAGTTGCGGCGTGCCCCGGCCGTCTCGGTGGACACGGAGACGACGTCCGTCAGCCCGATGCGCGCTTCGTTGTGCGGGCTGAGTTTCGCTGTCGGGCCGGGCGCGGGGTGGTACGTCCCCGTGCGCTCGCCCGAGCGGGCGACGCACCTCGACGAGCGGACGGTGCTCGACGCCCTGCGGCCGGTGCTCGAAGACCCCGACAGGCCGAAACTGGGCCACAACCTGAAGTACGACATGCTCGTGCTGCGCCGCCACGGCGTGGAACTGCGGGGACTTTCTCGCGCGGGTGAGGGCGCGGAGGACTTCCCGTCCTGCGACTCGATGGTCGCGAGTTACCTGATCGACTCGTCGCGTTCGAGCCACGGGCTGGATGCGCTCGCCCTCGCGCTCCTCGGGCGGTCGAACATCGCGATCAAGGAACTGATCGGCACGGGCAAGGCGCAGCGCACGTTCGACACGGTGCCGCTGGAGCAGGCGACGCCGTACGCCGCGGAGGACGCTGACGTCGCGCTGCAACTGGCCCGCTCGATGGCGCCGAAACTGCGGGCGATGGGGCTGATGCCGCTCTTCGCGGGCCTGGAGATGCCGCTGGTCGAGGCGCTCGCCGAACTCGAGTGGAACGGCATCCTGGTGGACCCCGACGAACTCGACCGCCAGCGCTCGCGGCTGGAATCTCAAATCTCAGATCTGAAATCAAAGATCTCCGACGCCGCCTTCGACGCCCTGGGCCGGACCTTCGACCCCGACTCCCCGAAGCAACTCGCAGCGGTGCTCTTCAACCGCAAGGATGCCCCCGAGCCGGGCCTCGGCCTGCGCGCGACCAAGCGCGGCAAGACCGGCCCGAGCACCGACGCGGAAGTGCTCGAGAAACTCGCCGAGGACCCAGGTGTCGAATCGCCCATCCCGCGCCTCGTGCTCGACTACCGCCAACTCACGAAACTCGTCAACACGTACCTCGTCAGTCTGCGCGACGAGATCAACCCCGAGACGAAGCGCATCCACGCCAGTTTCAACCAGACCGTCGCGGCCACCGGGCGGCTCAGTTCCAGCGACCCGAACCTCCAGAACATCCCCATCCGCACCGACATCGGCCGCGAGATCCGCAGGGCGTTCGTCGCGCCGCCCGGCCGTGTGCTCATCACCGCCGACTACTCGCAGATCGAACTGCGGCTGCTCGCGCACCTGTCGCGCGACCCCGCCCTCATCGCGGCGTTCCGCGAGGGGCAGGACATCCACGCGGCCGTCGCGGCGCAGATCCACGGCGTGCCGGTGGAGAAGGTGACGCGCGAGCAGCGCAACGGCGCGAAGATGGTGAACTTCGGCATCGTCTACGGCATCACGCCCTACGGCCTGGCCCGCCGCCTCGGCGTCTCGAACGCCGAAGCGACCGAGATCATCGACGGCTACAAGCGCCGCTTCGCCGGCATCACGACCTTCCTGCAGGAATGCGTCGATCAGGCCACGCGACGCGGCTACGTCGAGACCATGATGAAGCGCCGCCGCCCGATCCCGGACATCGAGTCCACCAACCCGCAGCGGCGCGCCCTCGCCGAGCGCACGGCGATCAACAGCGTGGTGCAGGGGTCCGCCGCCGACCTCATCAAGATCGCCATGGTGGACCTGCACCGGAGACTCAGCCCCCACGCGGCCCACCACCGCGCGGGCAGGCCGCCCGAGATCGACGGCGTGCTCATGCTCCTCCAGATCCACGACGAACTGGTCTTCGAAGCGCCGGAAGAACGCGCCGAGGAGGCGCGGCGGCTGATCGTCGACCGCATGGAGCGCGCGATGACGCTCGACGTGCCGCTGGTGGCGGACTCGGCCGTGAGCCGGGACTGGCACGAGGCGAAGTGAGCCTCGCTCCCCGATGAAGGCCGAACGCGGAGGCCGCGGAGTCGGCGCTGAGAGCGCGAAGGAGATCGGGATTGGGAGTCGTGCCGGCGATCAAGCGCCGCGTTGGAGCCGAAGCAGAATCTCAGAGGCCGAATCCGGCATCGCCCGCCTGTCCCAAGGGCCAAGCATCGACGCGCACAGTGTGCGCCATTCGGTGGCGAACATGGATACGGTGAGATCAAGCGGCCAGTTGATGTTGCCGATCTCGAGTTTGTCGATGGCCTCAAGAATCTCCCGATCTGCTACTTCAAGAACTCGCTTGCATTGTGCGTCAAGTGCATCGCGGTACCGCTGCCCGGGTTGAGCGCGAAACAGCGCGGCGTGCAGGCAGGCCGCCGCCAACTCGTGGTACACCGTCGGGCCGGGTTCATTCCTGGCTTCGGCGTGCCATCGCAGAAAGGCGATGGCTGAAGCGCATGCCTCTGGTCCAGCGCGCATCGCTGAGGATGCGAGAGCGTAGATCGTCTCGTCCCCTGCGGTAGTCACGTTGTCATCTGCGGGGTCGGCGACCCATGTCAGGATAGCCCATGCGGCAAAGCACTGCCACGGCGCGAAGTCATCCCACCATCTGGCGAGTTCGAGAACCTCGCGGGGCCAACTGCTGCCTGCTTCGCGCGTCCTGCCGCTCATGACTTCTGACGGAGGCATGATGCCCGTATCACGGATCGCCCTGCACACCTTCTCGCTGTACGGCCCGCCTTCAAGACCGAGCGCTGTCTTGGCGAAAAGCACCTCATCGCTCAGACAGGATCGCAGGACCAGCCGAAGCCCGTCCCTGCTCGGCTGCGCAGCGATGCGGAGCAGCGTGTCAGGACTTGTTTCGGGATGCGACATCTCGCCGCCGAGCCTCCCAGACATTTTCTCGTGCCCTGGACCACCGCGATCCACCGCCATCCAACAGCCTATCCGGCAGCCAGCAGACGAAACCGCGTCCCTGCCCTTGACCCGCCCCGCCCGCGGGGTATAATTCGTCAATTGACGAAATGACGGAGTGACCCGTGCCCGCCGAACTCCTCAAAGCCCTGGGCGACGAAACCCGGCTCCGGCTGGCCCTGGCCTGCCGCGGCCGGGAACTGTGCGTCTGCCAGTTGCTCGCCCTGGTGCGGCTGGCCCCATCGACCGTCTCCCAGCACCTGAAGTTGCTCGCCCACGCGGGCGTGCTGGCGAGCCGCAAGGAGGGCCGGTGGATGCACTACCGGGTGGCGGAGCCGCCCGAGCCGGAGGCGGCGATCGTGCGTGCCGCGCTGGACGCGTTCGCCCGCACGCCGAAGGGGCGCGAGGACGCGCGGTCGCTCCGTGAGATTCTGCGGCTGGACCTGGAGGCGCTATGTCTGATCCTGCGCGAAGGCGGGTGCTGTTCGTCTGCACCGGGAACTCCTGCCGCAGCCAAATGGCCGAGGGCTGGGCGCGCTCGCTCCACGCGGGCGTGATCGAGGCGCAGTCCGCCGGGACGCGTCCGAAGGAGATCGACCCGATGGCGGTGCGCGTGATGCGAGAGGCGGGCGTGGACATCGCGGGCCACGGCTCGACGCGGCTGGCGGACCTCACCGGCGAGCGGTTCGATCTCGCGGTGACCGTCTGCGACGACGCCCGCGAGGCCTGCCCGGTCGTCCCCGGCGCGGCGAGGACCGTGCACGCGCCGTTCGACGACCCGCCCCGTCTGGCGGCCGAGGCGCGGACCGAGGAGGAGGCGCTCGGGCATTACCGGCGAGTTCGCGACAAGATCCGGCGGTTCGTGGAAGAGCTGCCGGGGTTGTTCGAGGGTTGATGGAATCGCACGGCTCGGTGAGCCGCGGAGCAAGCGACGAAAGGAAGCGACGATGACACGGACACAGGGATCGACGGACGTGCGGGACGTGGTGCGCGAGGGCTACGGCGCCATCGCCGAGAGCGGCGGCGGATGCTGCGGCGGCGGCCGGAGCGTCGGCGGCTGCTGCGGGCCGGCGACCGACGCGGCGACGATCGCCGAGCGCATCGGCTACTCGGCGGAGGAGGTGGCCGCGCTGCCGAAGGGGGCGAACATGGGCCTCTCCTGCGGCAACCCGGGGGCGATCGCCGGGCTCCGGCCCGGCGAGGTCGTCCTCGACCTCGGCTCGGGGGGGGGCTTCGACGTCTTCCTCTGCGGGCCGAAGGTCGGCGCTGCCGGACGCGTCATCGGCGTGGACATGACCCCGGCGATGCTGTCGAAAGCGCGGAAGAACCTGGAGCACTACCGCCGGACCACCGGCCTCGACAACGTCGAGTTCCGCCTGGGCGAGATCGAAAGCCTGCCGGTGGCGGACGCGAGCGTGGACGTCGTGACCTCGAACTGCGTGCTGAACCTCTCGCCCGACAAGCCCCGCGTCTGGCGCGAGATCGCCCGCGTGCTCAGGCCCGGCGGGCGCGTGGCCGTGTCGGACCTTGCCCTGCTGCGCCCGCTCCCCGAGAGCGTGGTGGCGATGGTCGAGGCGCTCATCGGCTGCGTGTCCGGGGCTGCCCTCGTAAGCGACGTCGAGCGCATGGCCCGCGAGGCCGGCCTGAAGGACGTTCGCGTCACGCCCAAGCCCGGTTACGTCGCCGCCCTCACCGGCTTCAAGGATCCGCTCTACGCGAAGATCGCCGAGTCGCTGCCGCCGGGGACGACCGTCGCCGACTTCGTCACGAGCGTGGATATCGAGGCGAGGAAGTGACGCTTCTCGATACACACCACGGAGCGGAGAACTTGCCACAGATGGACACGGATGAACACGGATGGAGAGCCGGACTCCGGTGATCTGAACGATCCGTGTGCATCCGTGTTCATCTGTGGCCGATTCCGCTTCGCGCGATGACGACTCGCGGGCGCCCTTCGAAATCGTCAACGACGCGAGCCTCCTCCAGTTCCGGCACGCCGCGCGCAATCGCCAGCGCGGCTTCCGCCCGCGATTCCGCGATCTCGACGGCGATCAGCCCGCCCGGCCGCAGGTGTGCCCCCCCCCGCTCGAGGATCGGCCGCACGAACCGCAGCCCGTCCTCGCCGCCGCGCAGGGCGATCTCCGGCTCGTAGTCCTTCACGTTCGCCGGCACCTCCCCCCACTCATCGTCCGGGATGTACGGCGGGTTCGCCACGAGGTAGTGCGCCCGCCCCTTCGTGCGCGCGACGGGGTGCTCCGCCAGCGGCGCGAACAGGTCGCCGACAAGGAAGTCGATGCGGTCCGCCACGCCGTGGCGCACAGCGTTCTCGCGCGCAACTGCGACCGCCTCGCCCGACACGTCCGTCGCCACCACCCGCGCGAGCGGAAGGCGCAGCGCGAGCGCGACCGCCACGCACCCCGAACCCGTGCACAGGTCGATGACGAGCGTCCCATCGCCCTCCGCGCCGCCGAAGCCGGGCGTGGCGCGGGCGTGCTGCAGCACGTGCTCGACGATCGTCTCCGTCGCCGGGCGTGGCACGAGCACGCGCCGATCCACCCTGAACGGCAGGCCGAAGAACCACGCCTCGCCGGTGAGGTACTGCACCGGCTCGTGCCGCAGCGCCCGGGCAACGAGGTCGCGCAGCGTATGCCGCTCCAATGGCGAGGCGGGCCGATCCGGGTCGGTGTAAAGCCGAAGCCGGTCGCACCCGATCACGTGCAGCACCAGCATCTCGGCGCACAAACGCGGCGACTCGATCCCCGCCTTCGTGAAGGCGTCGCCCATCCACGCGAGGAGCCGCCGTGTGGTCCATACCTCGGCGAGATGGTTCGATGCTCCGGTCACGGGCAAGCCTAGCGACCGAACCCACTCAGAAACGGCGATCCGCCGTCCGACTACCCGGCCTGCATCTCGTCGCGAACGCGGATGAGCAGGTCGCGCGTGGCGACGATGCCCGCCGGCTCGGGCAGGCGCGTGCCCTCGTACTCGACGCCGATGTACCCGTCGTACCCCGCGTCCACGACGATCCGCAACATGCGGCGGTAGTCGGTGCCGGTCTCGTTGCCCTGCTCGTCGAAGTCGTTGCTCTTGGCGCTCACGGCCTTGGCGAAGGGCATCATCTCGGCCACGCCCTTGTAGCGGTCGTACTGCTCGTCGCGGCTGATGTTGAAGTTGCCGAAGTCCGGCAGCGTGCCGCAGTTCGGATGGTCCACCAGGCGGATGACGCCCGCGAGCCACTCGCCGTTGGAGGAGAGGCCGCCGTGGTTCTCGACGATCACGTTCAGGCCGCGCTGCGCGCCGAGTTCGGTCAGTTTGCGCAGGCCGTCCGCGGCCAGTCGCTGCTGCTCCTCGTACGTCCCCTGGCTGGCGGCGTTCACGCGGATCGAGTGGCACCCGAGGAACGCGGCCGCCTCCATCCACGGGACGTGGTTGCGGACGGCCTCGGTGCGCTTGCTGGTGTCCGGGTGCCCGACCTCGCCCAGCCGGTCGCACATGATGAGCAGGCTGCGCACGCCCGCGTCGTCGGCGCGGCGTTTCATCTCGGCCAGGTAGTCCGCGTCGCGCGCGCGATCGAAGAAGAACGTGTTGACGTACTCGACCGCGTCCAGCCCGAACTCCTCGCGGGTGCGCCGGGCGAAGTCGAGGTTGTCCATCTGCTTGGCGAAGAGCGTGCGGTGCAGCGACCACTGCGCGAGCGAGATGCTGAAGAGTTGCTTCGGTGCCACGGGTCGCTCCTCCTGCGCCGCGGGCTGCTCCGGCGGCGCGGCGGCCTGCTGCCGGTCGCTCCGGCGCGCGCACGCGGACAGCGCGCTCCCCGCGACGGCCGCGGTGCACGCGGCCAGAAACCGGCGACGCTCGATGCTCTGACTCATGCCGCCTCCTCGGGTCGGACGCCAGCATACACGCCGCGTCAGCCCACGCCGTCCCCGGCAAGCCACGCCGGCAGGGCCGCGGGCCGTCCGTCGCGGTCGATGCACGCCAGGGTCGTCGAGGCCGTCGCCAGCAGTTCGCCCGGCGCGTGCGCCGTGCCGTCGGTGCGCTCCAGTAGACGCAACTCGTACTCGTGCTCGATCTTCACCCGGCTCAACCCCACGACACGCGTCGTCAGTTCGAGCAGGTCGTCGTACCGCGCCGGCCGCTTGTAGCGCGCGTCCAGCCGCACGATCGCCAGCAGCACGCCCGCCCGCTCCAGCGCGGCGTACGAAAGCCCGCTCGCCCGCAGCAGTTCCGTCCGCCCCATCTCGAACCACGGCACGTACGCGGCGTGGTGGGCCACACCCATCGGGTCGCACTCGCAGTAGCGCACGCGAACGGCGATCGTGCCCAGGGTCGGCACGGGACGGTCGGGCGACGGCGCGGGCGATCGGCGGGACACGCCGGACTCTATCGGCAGCCCCGGCGCAAAGCCGCCGCGGCGGGTGGACGACCCGCTGCACCGGGTGGCGGTCTGTGCTTGGGGGTGTGCCCGCCGCGGCGGAAGACGGGGGAGCAGGCGGCGGGCGCGTTCCCCTCCGAACGCACCACGCCGCCGATCCCCCGGGAATGGCGGGAGCGGGGCCCACTCACGACCCCCGCCCCGCCCGATGGCCGGCCGCCGGAACGGGTCGTCGGGGGCGAGGACTCGCGTCTCCGGTAGGCCGACTCGACAGCCGGACGATGGGGGGCGGTCTCGCCCCTCCGTGTCAAGGTGCGTAATCCACGGGAGCGGGGGGACAGCGTTCGCGCAAAAAAGTGGAACCCTGCGCGGCACAGGCGGGACGCCTGTGCCACCCAACCTTGCACCGCCCCGCCGTGTTTCCCAAGCACCCGTCCGGTGAACGCCCCCCTACAGTCTCCGCTTATGCCGCAGACCGGCGCGATGCCCGGCCGCCAGAGCGAACAACCCGCGACAGAGCCGGGGCGGGTGACGGTCCGCCGGTTCATGACCGGCGACCCGGTCGGCGAGATCACCGCCCTGCTGCACCGCGCCTACGCCGGACAGACCGCGATGGGCCTGCGCCCGCTCGCCGGTCGGCAGGACGACAAGACCACCCTCGACCGCGTCCTCAACAGCGAGTGCTACCTGGCCCTCCTGCCGCACGACGACGGCACGGAGCGCATCGTCGGCGTCATCCTCTTCAAGGAGCACGAGCGGGTCGCGTTCCCCGACTTCTTCCTGCGCCCGGACGTGGCCCACTTCGCGATGTTCGGCGTCGAGCCGGAGTTGCAGGGGCTGGGCATCGGGCGGCTGCTGCTGGAGAAGTGCGAGGAGCGCGCGCGCGAGGTCGGCGCATCGGAACTCGCCCTGAGCATGGCCGAGCCGGACGAGGCGCTGCGGGCGTACTACGAACGCCGCGGGTACCGCTTCGTGTGCCACTGGCAGTGGCCGTACACGAACTACCGGAGTTGCATCCTGAGCAAGCGGGTGGTGTAGGCCCGGGGTGGCGGGGGGGTCAGGGCAGGGTCCGCCGTCCGCCGTAGAGGGCAGGAGGCCCACCCATGAACCAGAAGAGGAGCTCGTTGACACCAGCGCGGGCTGCGCAGTGGCGTTCTACGCCGTCGCCGCGCTGGGCATGGTGGAGCCCGCGCTCGATCTGTGCGCTCTCGCGGTGACGCGCGGCCGAGGCTGTGTCGGGCGAAGAAGGCGTCCGATCCGGATCGGCCTACGCCCCCGGCGTCTCGGCGGACAGCCCGCGGACGCTCGCGGCGCGGCGCTGCCAGGCGGGGGCGGTCTGCTTGGACTCCTCAGCCTCCGTGAAGTTCTCGCCGAAGCGGAAGAGGCGGAACGAGTTCGCCAGCACGAAGATCTCGCCCGCGAAGTGGTAGAGGCCGGCGAGCCAGACCTCGAGCTTGCCGGTGGCGGCCAGGGCGAGGCCGATGAGCACGATCACGATCGACGCGGCGATGTTCTGCGCGATGATGACGCGCGTCTTGCGGGCGAGTTCGATGAGGAAGGGGACTCGGTTGAGTTCGTCGGTCATCAGGGCGACGCCGGCCGAGTTCGTCGCGATGTCGGAGCCGGAGAGGCCCATGGCGACACCGACGTCCGCGGCGGCGAGCGACGGGCCGTCGTTGATGCCGTCGCCCACCATCATGGTGCGCATCCCGGCGGCGACCATCTGGCGGATCTGCTCGTGCTTCTCCTCGGGGTGACACTCGGCCTCGATGGCATCGACGCCGACTGCCTGGCCGACGCGCTTGGCGACCGAGAGCCGGTCGCCCGTGAAGATGGCGACGGTGCGCACGCCGAGTTCGCGGAGTTTGCTGACGACGCCGGCCGTGCCGGGCTTGATCTTGTCCTCGAGGCCGACCGCGCCGAGGTACCTGCCGTCGCGCATGACGTGGACGCCGGTCATGCCCTCGATGCGCTGCTCGACGGCCTCGACCTGCGGGGCGATGGCGGGGTTGAGTTCGCGCAGCCAACTGGCGCGGCCGACGCAGAGTTCGCCGAGGGTGGTGCGCGCCCGCACGCCGCGGCCGTGGATTTCTTCGTAGTCCTGCGAGCCGTCGGGCGTGATCTTGGCGGCGCGGGCGGTGCGCAGGATGGACTGGGCGAGGGGGTGGTTCGAGTGCTGCTCGCCGTTTGCGGCGGCGGCGAGCAGGTCCGCGCCCTCGACGCCCTGGGCGGGGGCGAGTCGCGCGACCTCGAAGCGGCCGGTGGTGATCGTGCCGGTCTTGTCCATGACGACGGCGTCGACGCTCGACGACGCTTCGAGGAACGAGGGCTGCTTGATCATGACGCCGAGGCGTGCGGCGGCCGCGAACGCCGCCACCATCGCGCTGGGGCTGGAGAGCAGGAGGGCGGCGGGGCAGCAGACGATGAGGACGGTGATCGCGGTGCGCGTCGCGTCCGGGCGCAGGTCCGCGTTCTGGCTCATGACGAACCAGACGACGAAGGCGACCGAGATGGCGACGGGGACGAAGAAGCGGGCGACCTGCTCGATGAGCGCCTGGCGCGGCGAGCGTGTCTCCTCGGCGGCACGGATCAACTGGCTCACCTTGCCGATGGCCGTCTCCTCGCCGACCTGCGTGACGCGAAGGTCGATGATGCCGGTGAGGTTGGTGGTGCCGGCGTAGACCGGCTCACCCGACTGCACTTCGACTGGGACAGCCTCGCCGGTGAGCGAGGCCTGGTTGATCGTGGACCGCCCGCTGATGACCATGCCGTCCACCGGCAGGTTTTCGCCGGGGCGGACGCGGACCACGTCGCCGACCTTCACCTGACCGAGCGAGACCTCGCGCTCCGCGCCGGCTTCAACGATGCGGGCGACGTCCGGCGTCAGGGCGACGAGTTCGGCGATGGCGCGCTGCGCGCCGAAGGCCGTGCGCCGCAGGATGGCGTCCGCGACGAGCAGGATGAACGCCAGCCCGCCTGCGGTCACAAAGTCGCCGACGGCGATAGCCGCGAGGATCGCGATGGCCGCGAGCGTGGAGGATGAGGCCCGTCGCTCGCTGATCTCGCGCCAGCCCTCGCGGCAGAGCGGGATGGCGAGCATGATCGAGGCGATGACGGCCGGGATCTGGGCCACGGCCGGGTCGGTCACTTCCATCCACTTGGCGAGCAGGGTGGCGACGAGCAGCATCCCGCCGACGAGGTAGAGGAGGATGTGCCGTTCGCTCGTCTCTTCGCCGTGCGAGCAGGCGACCATCCGGCCGCGCTTGTCGTCGTCGTGGTGGTGATGGTGCCCGTGGTCGTGCGAGTGCGTGTGAGCGGTCGAGGCCATGCGCCGTGCTCCCGGATGGTCGGGTCGTGAACGGGTGGTCGGCTGCCGCCAGAATCGGCGGTCAGCCCCGCGAAGGGGCCAATCCTACCCCGCCCCCCCGTGCGCGGTCGGATAGGGTACGGGCACCACGCCCCGAGAGTTCAATCCCGGCGACGGAGACCCGCGTGCCCAGCCCCGCCCGAGTTACGGTCCTCGGCCTCGGACAGATGGGGCTGGTGTGCGCGGGCATCCTCTCGACACCGGACGCCGCATCGCGTTCGCCGCGTGCGGAAGTGCGGCTCTGGGGCCACAGCACGGACGAGGCGGGCGCGCTGACGCAGACCCGGCGTTCGTACCGGCTGCCGGGCTTCACGCTGCCGGACTCGGTGCGCGTCTGCCTGCGCGACGATGAGGCCCTGGAGGGCGCGGACCTGATCGTCTCGGCGATCCCGGTGCAGTTCACGAGATCGGTGTGGGAGCGGCTGCGCCGGCACGTGCCCCGCGGCGCAGCGGCGGTGTCGGTCGCCAAGGGCATCGAGAACGAGACTCTGCTGCGCCCGACGCAGATTCTGGCCGATGCGCTGCGCGACGATCCGGACTCGCGCCCGCGCCGGCTTGCCGTGCTGAGCGGGCCGACGATCGCGCCGGAACTGGCCCGCTGCCTGCCGGCGACGATGATCGCGGCGAGCGACGACGCCGACTTTGCCGCGGAGGTTCAGCGAACGTTCTCCACGAGTTGGCTGCGCGTGTACACGAACCCGGACGTGCTGGGGGTCGAACTCGCGGGCGCGACGAAGAACGTGATCGCGATCGCGGCGGGCATCCTCGACGGCCTTCAAGCGGGCTACAACGCCAAGAGCGCGCTCCTTGCGCGGGGCCTGGCCGAGATCGCCCGGCTCGGCGCGGCGATGGGCGCGTCGCCCGACACCTTCTTCGGCATCGCGGGCGTTGGCGACCTGGCCACCAGTTGCTTCAGCCCGGAGGGCCGCAACCGCTCCTGCGGGGAAGCCCTTGGGCGTGGCCAGAGGCTTGAGGCGTACCTCGCGTCGCAGCCGTTCGTCGTCGAGGGTGTGGCGACGACACGGTCCGTGATGGACCTTGCCCGCAAGTACCGCGTGGACATGCCGATCACCGCGAGCGTACACGCGGTCCTCTTTGAGGGGATGGACCCGATCGAGGCGATCGGCCGACTCATGAGCCGGGAACTGAAAAGCGAACGGATCGCGTAGATCGGCCGCATCCGTCGGGGCGGCCGGCGCATATCTTGCTGCGTACCCCCCGTTGAGGAGAGGCGCCCATGTTCTCATCTCTCGCGGTCGCTCTGTTGTGCATGCCGACCGCCGTCGCCGACGACGCATTCCTGCCGCGCGTGCCGCTGGCGAAGGAGCCGGTGCTCGCGCTGCCGGCGGAGCCTTCGCGGCTGGTGGTGAAGTTCCGCGACGATCTGATGGTGCGGGCCACGCCGGCGGGGCTGGCGAGTCTGTCGGGCGCGGACCCGGCGGCTGCGCTGCCGCTCGCCCGCGCCGCCGCGTCGTTCTCGCAACTGATCGACCTGCCCGACGAAACGATCGCCTTCCTTGAACAGCGTGCCGCGCTCGCGAGCGGGCGGGCGCAGCCGGACCTCGCGGGGATGATCGTCGTCGATGCGCCGGATGCGCTGCTGCTGCCGATCGCGTTGGAACTCAACGCCAGCCCGCTCGTCGAGTGGGTGCAGTTCCAGGAACTGCTGCCCCCCCCTCCGTGCGACGACCTGCTCCCGATCACGCCGCAGTACTACCCGAACCTGCAGGGTTACCACGGCCCGAACCCGGGCATGAACATGGCCGCGGCGTGGGCGCTCGGGGGGCGCGGGGCGGGCATCCGCGTCGCCGACTGCGAGTACGGCGTGGTCTGGAACCACGAGGACCTGTGCAACATCTGGCTCGAGCCCGGCCAGACCCCGCACCCAAACGTGATTGCCAACGGCTGGGACGAGCACGGGACGGCGGTCTTCGGCGAACTGATGGGCCTCGACAACGGCTATGGCTGCACGGGCCTTGTCCCCGACGCGGCCGGGCTGTTCTTCCCGGAGTGGACGGTCGAGGGCGGGTCGCGCCGCGTCACGTGCATCGCCAACGCCATCGCCACGGTCGATGCGGGCGACGTCGTGCTGCTCGAGATGCAGACCAACGGCGCGGGCGGCGGGTACGGGCCTGCCGAACTCGACCTTGCCGTCTGGACCGTTGTGAAGAACGGCGCTGACGCCGGGGTCATCGTCGTCGGCGCGGCCGGGAACGGCAACCAGAACCTCGACTCCTCGCCCTATGTCCCCTACATGAACCGCGGCGACAGCGGCGCGATCATCGTCGGCGCCGGCTCCTCCACCGCCTCGCACAACAAACTCTCCTTCAGCACCTACGGCTCGCGCGTCAACGTGCAGGGCTGGGGCGAGAACGTTTTCACCCTCGGCTACGGCTCCTACGCCCAGCACGGCGGGGACAAGAAGCAGCGCTACACCGCGGGCTTCAGCGGCACGAGTTCCGCCTCGCCGTTCATCGCCGCCGCTGCCGCCTCGCTCCAGAGCGTCGCCGAACTCCATCGCAACCGCCGGCTTGCGCCGCTCGAGGTGCGCTCGGTCCTTGTCGCCACCGGCCTTCCGCAAGGCTCGGGCGGGCACATCGGCCCGTTCCCGAACATGGCCGCCGCGGCCCAGCGCGTCGCCTGCTTCGCCGACTTCAACCTCGACGGCGCGATCAACTCGACCGACTTTCTCCTCTTCCTGAACGCGTGGAGCGCGGCGGAGCCGGAGGCCGACATCGATCGCGACGGCGCGCACTCGTCCATCGACATCCTCGCCTTCCTGAACGCCTACGTCGCCGGATGCCCGTGATCACGCCCCGGCCCGACACGTATACTCGGGCATGGCCATCACCATCACCTATCTCGGGCATTCCGCGTTCGTTCTCGACGACGGCACGCACCGCGTCGCCATCGACCCGTTCATTTCGGGCAACCCGCTCGCGCCGAACAAGCCGGGGCTGCGGGCCGACGACCTGAAGGTCGACGCGATCTGCCTCACCCACGGCCACGCCGACCACCTCGGCGACACCGCGGCCATCGCCAAGCGCACCGGCGCGACCGTCTACTGCTCCTGGGAGATCAACGAACTCCTGGCCGAGCACGGCGTCGCGCACATCGAGCCGGGCAACACCGGCGGGAAGATCGACGCGAAGTGGGGTTGGGTCGCGTTCACGCAGGCATTCCACTCCTCGTCCGTCAACGGCCGCTACCTCGGCCAGCCGATGGGCGTCGTCGTCCGGCTCGGCGGCATGACCGTCTACCACTGCGGCGACACGGGCCTCTTCTCCGACATGAAACTCCTCGGCGAGATCTACAGGCCCGACGCCGCCATGATCCCCGTCGGCGACCGATTCACCATGGGTCCGGAACTCGCCACGCGGGCCGCCGAGTTCATCGGCGCGCCGGTCGTCATCCCAATCCACTACAAGACGTTCGGCCTGCTGCGCCAGGACTGCACGGGCTTCGCGCCCAAGGGCATCACCGTGCGCGAACTCACGCCGGGCGAGCCGTGGCGACTCGATTAGCCCGTGTTTTCTCCCGTTGATTTCTGTCGCTTTGCACTGGACCGCAGCCCTCGGATCCGGTACCAGTAATCCCTGTCGGGGGCACTCTGTGTCCCGATCCCAGATTTGCCCGAGGGAGAACCCCCATGCTCACCCGTCACTCCGTTCGTATCGGCCTGTTCGCAGCGCTAGCGGCTGCTGCCACTGCGGCTGCGCAGTCCATCTGGCCTGACCCCGTCGTGCCCTACCGCGGCCCTGTCGACGCGCCCGGGGTCATGGGCGGCTGGCACGAGTCCGAGGTCATCCTCCGGCTCGCCCCCGGCGCGACCACGGACGATGCCCTTGCCCGACTTGCCGCGTTCGTTCCCGGCCTCGCCGCCGAGAGCCTGCGTCCGCTCTTTGCGCTACCGCCCGCGAACGCCGACCTCGCGGCCCGGTTCGAACTCGACCGGGGCTGGATTCTGACCCTTCCCGCGGGCCACGATCCCGCGGATCTGGTTGCGCGGCTCAACGCCGACGCGGCCCGCGCCGGAGCCATCGAGCGTGCTGAACTCAACGGCCTCGGCGGCATCCTCTCCACCTTCCCCAACGATCCCTCCTTCAACCTCCAGTACGGCCTGCACAACACGGGCCAGACGATCAACGGCCAGGCCGGCATCGCTGGCGCGGACATCAGCGCGCCCGCGGCATGGGATTACACCACCGGCAGCGCGAGCGTCATCGTCGCCGTCATCGACACCGGCGTCTCGTTCAGCCACCCGGACATCACGCCGAACCGGGTGCCGGGCTGGAACGTGCTGAACAACTCGCCCAACGCCGATGACAGCTGGCTCATCTCGCACGGCACGCACTGCGCCGGCATCGTCGGCGCGCGTGGCAACAACGGGATCGGCGTCACGGGCGTCAACTGGGTCGTCAGCATCATGCCCGTCCGCGTCCTCAACGACTTCGGCGGCGGCACAGAGGCGCAGGTCGCCGCGGGCATCATCTGGGCTGCGGATAACGGCGCTCGTGTTGCTTCGCTCAGCCTCGGCTTCCCGGGCCGGAGCGCGGTCGTGGACAACGCCGTTGCCTACGCCCACAACGCCGGGGTACTCGTTGTCGCTGCCAGCGGGAACACCGCCGGGGGGACGATCGGCTCGCCCGCCGCAGCCCCCGAGGCCATGGCCGTCGGCGCGACCAACAACCGCGATCAGATCGCATCGTTCACGACGACCGGCCCCGAGATGTCCGTGACTGCGCCGGGCGTGGATGTCTACTCCACGTGGGACACGCTCTTCAGCCCGAACACCTACTCGTACCAGTCCGGCACGTCGATGGCTTGCCCGCACGTCTCGGGGCTTGCCGCGCTGGTGCTGAGCGTGAACCCTGCCCTCACGAACGTCGAGGTTCGCGCGATCATCGAATCCACCGCGGACGACAAGGGCGCGCCGGGGTGGGACGAGACGTTCGGGCACGGGCGCATCAACGCCCACGCCGCCGTGCTCGCCGCGCTGGACCAGCCCTGCCCGGCGGATTTCAACGGCGACACGGTGGTGAACACGCTGGACGTGCTGGCGTTCCTGAACGCGTACACGGCGGGTGAACCCGAAGCCGACTTCAACGGCGACACGGTCATCAACACGCTCGACGTGCTGGCGTTCCTGAACGCATACACGGCGGGCTGCGACTAACCGGCCGCAGGGCGGGACGAGATTCCTCCGGATTTGCGTGAGCGGCGCGGAGCGCCGTCGCTGCGCAGGCGTCACACGCCACGCCGGGCCGAGCCTGCCGGGGCGTTCCCGAACGTCGGCCCGCGCATCGCCGGGCCGGAGCCTCCCTCCGCGCCCGGAGGGAGTCTCGCCATGCTCGCTCACGCACGCACTCGGTATCGCCGCGCTCGTGCCACATCCGCGCTGCTGTCGCTCAGTGCCGGTCTGGCGCTCGCACCCGCCGCGATCGCGGACAACACGGGCGGCTCAGCCGTCGTGATCACGGTCGACAAGAAAGACCAGTTCACCGCGAAGGGCCTGTTCCGCTCCACCGACACCGACGATCCGAAGGACGGGATCAACAAGGACGGGGGCGGGGGTGTCTCGCTCGCCGTGGTCGGCGTGAACTGGTCGTTCAACATCCATCACGTGGTGCAGGGGTGGGACCTGGACAAGGACGGTGATGACACGGAAGCCGACGACGGCGCGGAGGCCGCGCAGATCGGCATTGCGGGCAGGCACCTCGACGGCCCGCACGACGACGACGTCGATCCGAACACCCTCCCGCTCATCAACTCGACGCTCTCGCGCAACATCAAGTACGGCGTGGCAAAGAAACTGGCCGTCTGGGGCGCCACCGAGCACGAGACGGCCAAGGGCCCGCACTACGACGGCTACGGCGTCGTGTCGATGGTGACGGCGACGCAGGCCCCTCGGCGCGTGAGCGGCGAGGCCATCGTTCGCGCCAAGCACTCCGGCCGCGCCGCGGACGCCGAGCCGCCCAGCGGCTGGCTCACGGCGGGCGCGTCATCCGGGGCGGGGACCGTCGTCGAGTTCGACCCGTTCACGAACGTGCTGACGGTGTTCGCCCCGCGCTTCGACGTGCTCGACCGCGAAGGCGGGCGCACGCTCGGGGTCGATCCGATGTACGCCGACGACCCGATCCTGAACGTCCCGATCGAGATCATCCAGATGCAACTGGTCGGACACCAGCCCGAGATCGGCTGGGTGTTCGTGCCGATCCGCCCGTTCTGTCTGCTGGGCGGGCACGACGGGATGGGCATGGAGGGCGTGCTCGGCCGGCTCGTGATCAGCGATCACCGGGCCGCGGGCGGCACGGCGTACGCGCCGTTCCTGCACCTCTCGGCGGCCGACGGCGCGCCGGGCGAGCCTGAGTCCTCGCGGTTCATGTCCGACTTCATGGGCGTCAATCTCGCCGGCGAGGGCCTGTCCGAGGAGCAGTGGATGGAGACCGTCGGCCCCGGCCTGGCGATCCGACCCGAGGGCGACCTCGTGGCGCAGACGGGCGGGTTCACGGCGCACGCCATGCTCCCCGCGACGCTGCTGCTGACGGTTGTTCCCGCCGAGCCCGACGACCACGGGTGCTCCGCCGACTTCAACGGCGACACGGTGGTGAACACGCTGGACGTGCTCGCATTCCTCAACGCCTACACCAGCGGGCACTCGTCCGCCGACTTCAACGGCGACACGGTCATCAACACGCTGGACGTGCTGGCCTTCCTGAACGCCTACACGGCTGGCTGCGACTGAGGCCGGTGAACAACCACAGCGGGGCGGGGCCATGCCAGGCCCCGTCTCGTTTTCAACTTCCTTCCGGTCCTCGTGGCAGGACAGTGCAGCCCCCGACTCCGTCGCCCGTCAGCCCGAGGCCCGCGCCTTCCACTCCGCTGTCAGCAGGCCCGCGAAGCCCCAGTTCTCCAGGTCCACCTCGTCGATGACAACGTGGGTGTGCTCGGGCTTCTTGCCGAGCACGCGGCCGAGCGTCGATGTGATCTCGGACACGATCTGGGCCTTCTGCTCGCGGGTCACGCCGTCTCGGGTGATCCGCACGTTCACGTAGGGCATGGGTGGCCTCCTCGCGTTTGTGTCGTCAGGGGCGGAGGCCGCGCCGGCCCTCACGCCACGCCGAACGCTACGCTCCCCGCGTGCGATTTACCTTCCTCGGCACCGGCACCTCGGCGGGCGTGCCCGCGATCGGGTGCGCGTGCGCGGTGTGCTCCTCCGCCGACCCGCGCGACCGGCGGCTGCGCACCAGCGCGTGCCTGCGCTGGACCGACCCCGGCGGCCGCCCGCGCACGCTCCTGCTCGACGCCGGCCCGGACCTCCGACAGCAGGCCCTGCGCGAGCGCCTCGACCGTCTCGACTCGATCCTCATCACGCACAACCACGTGGACCACGTCTTCGGCCTCGACGAGGTGCGCCGGTTCAACGCGGTGATGAACGCACCGATCGACGTGCACGCCGAGCCGCGCGTGCTCGACGACCTGCGCCGCGTGTACCGCCACATCTTCGAGCCGGAGCGCAATGTGCAGCGGTCGTTCGTGGCCTCGCTCATCCCGCACGCCGTCGGCCCCGCCGAGCCGTTCGACCTGCACGGCCTGCGCGTCATGCCGCTGCGGCTGCTGCACGGTCGGCTGCCGATCCTCGGCTACCGGATCGAAGCGATCGCTCCGCTCGACGCCCCGTTCCTGCCGCTCGCCTGGTGCACGGACGTCTCGGCGATCCCGCCCGAGACCTGGCCCGCGCTGCGCGGGCTGCGGACGCTTGTGCTCGATGCGCTGCGGCACCGCCACCACCCGACCCACTTCACGCTGGGCCAGGCCGTCTCCGTGGCGCACGAACTGGCCGCCGAGCGGACGTACTTCGTGCACATGAGCCACGACCTCGGCCACGCGGACACCGACGCCGACCTGCCGGAGGGCATGGCGCTCGCGCACGACAGATTGACGCTCGGACCCTGAAAGACGCGATCAATCTCGGGCCGGCGGCTCAAAGATTGAGTCCTCCACTGCCACATTCGGCACCACGCGGTCGTAGATGCCCTCGAGGCGTCCGACCATGGGGAGATCCATCCACACCCGATGCGGGAACTGAACGCCGTTCACGCTGCGCCAGTCATCGAAGCGGAAGGTGACCGGGTACGGAGCGCCCATTGCGTTGAAAAGCCGCGTGTCCATCGCGACGGGCAGGCCGGACTTGGCATCAACCTTCATGAGCGTGGGGGATGCACCGTTGCGCTCGAGCCGGACGACGATCACGGACCGACTGTCGATCTCGCCGCGCGAATCGACCGAGACGCGGTCGAAGGTCCTTGTCCAGTCGCTGACCCAGATCAGTGGGCTTTGGACCCGCACCGCTTCGAGCATTTCTTCGGTCAACTCGACGTTGGGCACCGCGGTTGAATCCGACCAGCCGCCGTCGCGACCGACGATGGTATCGCTGCGACCAAACCGGCCGAAGTCGAGGGTCGTGCGCATGCGTCCGTCCGAGGTCGCGGTGGTGGTCTCGCGGCCCTCGATCCCGACGTGAACCAGCCGCAGCGAGCCTTCGGCACGGATCGAGCGGAGTGTCCCGTCGGCATCGGTCGCCCCGGCTCCGCGCACCAATGCGAGCACGCTCTCGACGGTGGGCAACCGATCGCTCTCTCGCAGGCGCGAGGTCTGCCGGAACTGCGTTTCGTTGCCGTCCTGCACATGCGACATGGCAACGACGCGCCCGCTCTCGTCCCGATCGAACCGGACCTTGATCGTGTCCTTCATGCGGAACGCACGCCAGCCGTCTTCATCGGGGGGAGTCAGGTCGTAGATCGCCTCTCCGGGAACCTCGATCCCGAGGCGTCCGTTGTGGTAGCGCACGCGAACCGTGACGTTCAGCTCGTCGTAGCGATACACGCCAGCGTACTCCTCCGCTTCGGCCTCGGTGATGTCCGCTGGGATCTTGGCGCCCTCGCGGGGAACCTCGAAGACCATGCCGGCCTGGAAGACCGTCAGGCTGATGACGTGACCGTCCTGCTCGTCGAATCGTACCTTGATCTGGTCGGTGAGGGCAAACTTGCGCACGCCATGCTCGTCTGGAGGGGCAAGTTCGTAATCAGCTTGTCCGGGCACGTCGAGGAAGAGCCTCCCGCCGCGTTGAGTGACGGTAAACCAGGTGTCCTTGAAGGTGCCGAAGTTCGCGAGGTACCTGCCCACGAAGCGTTCCAGGTCTTCCTCGAAGTCCACAGAGTCGGAGATGTCGCCGAACAGCCCTCGGAACACGACCTGCCTGGAGGACTCCTGCAGTGCGCTCCCGAACTGGTTGACGAGCAGGACGTAGCCCGCGTTCCTGGCGGGGATCATCGCCACCTGTGCCGTGAACCCGTCGATCCCCCCGGCGTGCTCGACGACATTCTCGCCGTCCCAGGTGCGCAGCATCCAGCCCAGGCCGTAGCCGATGCCGGGCTGCATCATCGAATGCTCGCGCCACGTCTCTGCGTGCCGCTCCTCGCTCAGAAGCCGCTTGCCATCGATCGCGCCGCGGCCGAGTTGGAAGAGCACCCACCGGCTCATGTCACGCACGCTCGCGTTCACGGAGCCGGCCGGCGCGACGGCGTCGACGCTTCGCATCGGCTGACGAACGAGTTCTCCCTTGCGGCTATCCCACGTGTACCCCTTGGCCATCTCAGGGTCGGACTGCGCCTCGGCGGCTGTCGTGTTCGCCGTCGTCATTCCGAGGGGCGCGAAGAGCCTTTGTGAGATCAGCGCGTTCCATGTCATTCCAGCGGCGTGCGCGGCGGCCTCCCCCGCAGCAAGATACCCGATGTTGTTGTATACGAACTTCGCACCGAGCGGGTGCAGCGGCTCAGCCCGCGACACGGCCCGGAGGATCTCGTCGCTCGTAACGCTCAGCCCGTACCAGAGCGGCTCCATCGCCGCCAGACCAGAGCGGTGACTCAGCAGATCTCGGATTGTCGCTCGAGCGTTCAGGTCTTCGTTCGAGAATCGGAACCCGGGGACGCGCTCGCTCACCAGGTCGTCGAAGCCGAGTTTGCCGTCGTCCGCGAGCATTGCGACAAGCGTCGCGGTCATGGCCTTTGTCGTCGAGCCGACCGCGAACCGGGTGTCGGGCGACACGGGAAGCCCGGCTTCCACGTCGGCCTGGCCGAACCCGCGCAGCAGCACGACTCGGCCATCGGCGACGACCGCCAGTGCCATCCCGGGTGCGTGCTGCTCGGCACGCTGCTCATCCAGGCGAGTGGCGATCCACTCCAGCCGCTCTTCGAGCGTCGGCTCGCCTGACCCTGCCGCCACCGCCCCGGAGGCGTCCGCCATCCCGCCGACAGCCACCGCTGCCGCCAGACCGAGAACTCCACGAAACCACGCCATGACTCACTCCTTGTGCCCCTGGACGCTGCCACGAGGGGCGACTTCAGACTGTATTACCGACTAGAGGTCGAACAGTAGCGGCCTGCGACTCCAAACTCGCGGTTGAATTCTGTCTCTTCACCGGGAGGCCCCCACGGTCTACCATCCCGCCCCATGGCCAAGACCCGCGAGATCAAGAAGCGCATTCGGGCGGTCGGCAACATCAAGCGGATCACCCGCACGATGCAGATGATCGCGACGGCGAAGTTCAGCGCGTCCCAGAGCCGCGCTCTGGCCGGCAAGCCCTACACGAAGGCCGTCTTCGACATCGTCGGCGAACTCGCCCAGTCTGAGGACGCCCGCGCCCACCCCCTTTTCAACGCCGACCGCCCCGGGCAGGAGCTCACCCTCGTGCTCACCAGCGACCGCGGCCTCTGCGGCCCGTACAACGGCTCGGTCCTCCGGACGGCTCTTAGCCACCTCCGCGCCGACCCCGGGAACATGGCAGGCCAGATCGAACTCGTCGGCAAGAAGGGCGTCGCCTTCTTCAAGTTCAACGGCATCCCCGTCGCCAAGCACCACACCGAGTTCGGCGACAAGCCAGATTTCGAGCAGGTCGCCCGCCTCGCCTCCGATTACGTCTCGCGCTTCCTCGCGGGCGAGGTGCGACGCGTTCGAGTCGTTTACATGCGCTATGTCTCCGCCGGGCGTCAGGCCCCGGAAGTCATGCAACTCCTCCCCCTGCGTCCGCCCGAAAGCGCGGGCGAGACCTCCGGTCCGCGCATCAACTACGAGTTCAGTCCCGACGGCGCCGAACTGCTTGATGCTCTTCTCCCGGCAGCCGTCAATGCGCTGCTCTTCCAGGCTTTCAACGATGCCATCGTGAGCGAACACGTCGCGCGGATGGTCGCCATGAAGGCCGCGACCGACAACGCCGGCAAGATGGGCAAGGCGCTCACCCGCCGCTTCAACCGCGCCAGGCAGGCCCAGATCACGACGGAACTCACCGAGATCATCTCCGGGGCGGCCGCGCTCGAATGATGCGCTGAGACTCGCGTTCACGGCTCCGCCCGCACTACAACTCGTACTGCCGCCTCCGGCACCTCGTGCCGAGCAAAGGCTTCTCGTACCCGTGCCGCGGTGATGGTCGCGTACCCCTCTCTCACCCCCGCCACCTGCTCCGGCGTGTGCCCTCTGTAGGTCATCTGCGCCAGCCGAGCCGACCAGGCCGACGGGTCCGCCAACTGCCGATCGATCATCTCGAGCAGCCTCGCTCGCGCGGTCTCCAACTCCTGCGCCGTAGGTCCAGCCCGCGCGAACTCGTCAAGTTCCCGATCGATCCGCTCCAGCACGCGCCCCTCCGACCCCGGCGTGCACGACACCGCCACCCAGACCAGCCCGAATCCCGGATGTTCGACGCCCGGTGCGGCCCCCACGCGCACCCCCGCCTCATCCGCGCCCGCTTCCTTGAGTACGTTCGGCAGTCGCTGCGAGAGCGCCTCCGCGCCAATGTGCAGCGCACGCACGTCGTCCAGACATTCGAGGTCCGCGCCGAAGAATCCTCGCATCGCCATCGACTCTTTCGTCCCCGATGGCGCGCGCGCCATCCCTTTCAGCGGGCCGCGCGGCCGTTCGATCTGCCGCAGCCCGTCGAGGGTCTCTTGCCCGATCCGCTCCCGTGCCGCCAGCCGACCGATCGTCTCGACGATCCCCTCGAAGGCCACTTCGCGCGTCACCCCGCCCGCCACGGCCATCTCCACGGGCGAATCCGTCAGGCGCAACCTCAGCCAGGTGAGCGCGCTCTCGGCAACGATCGCGCGCACACGTTCCTCGCTCACCGGGAGCGTGCGTGGATCGCGCTCCGGGTGCAGTGTCTCGCTCACGAGTCGCCGGAAGACCGCCTGCGCGTCCGTGGCACGCTCCCCGTGGATCACAAGCTCCGCCGAACGCCACGACGCCAGCGCGCCCGCGTCGATCCGGGCATCCGTCAGCATCGCTCGCAGGGCGTCGAACGCCAATCCCGCGCGTCCGGACTCACCCGTCAGCGTGAGGACGATCGCATCACCCGTCGCCCGTGCCTCGACGATCACGCCCTCGCGTTCCGCCGCTGCACGCGCACCTGTCCCGTCGCTCCACGCCGCCGCTGCCGCCGCGCTCAGCCCGCGGGTCTCTTCCGTCTCGTGCAGCTCCCCGCCCGCGAGCGTCACGGTGATCGCGAACCGCGCGCCATCCCGGTGTACGTAGTGCGCCCTTGCCCCGTTCTCAAGCCACGCCGACCACACCCCGCTCGCCACGTGCCGACTGATCTCGGCGACCCGCGCGGGCTCCTGCGCCATCGCTCCAGCTCCGGCGCACGCCAGCACTCCACACACGCAACTCAGCAGCAACCACGCACGCATCGACGACCCTCGTACTCCCTACCGTCGCACCGGCGGCCCGTTGCACGCCGCGGGCATCAGGGTACCTCACCACGCCGTGGAGGTTTCTCCTTCCGTGCTGCCTCCAACGCTCGCGACCCGCGCTCGATCGAGATCACCCCTCTCCCAGAATCTCGCACGCCCCCCCGCACTTCTTCCCGGGCGGATACTGCCCCGCGAGCACGGCCCGCACCACCTCGTCGATCGCTGCTCGTACTGCTGCAACGTCCAGGTCCGCCAGGGCGATCGTTCCTCGCTCCCCCGTCCGCAGCATCCAGTACTCGGCCGTTCCCGACGCCCCGGGATACAACTGCTCCGCCGCCATGGCGTAGATGCCCAGCTGCAGATCATCCGCCTCCGGCTCCGTGTACCTTGCTGTCGCCTGCCCCGACTTGTAGTCCACGATCCGCACGCCTCCCTCGACACGATCGATCCTGTCGATCTTCGCCGTCAGCCTGTGCTCCGCGCCAGCGGCGGCATAGGGCATTGTCACGAACCGCTCGACCTCGAGCACTTCGACTGTCGGCTCGTGCAGGCGCTCGTAGGCGGTGCGCAGCATGGCAAGCGTTTCGTCCAGCGCGCCCGGATCGGCGCGCTCGCCAGGCGCGAGCGAGCCGAAGTACGCTCGCCGTCCCATCTCCAGCAGGTCTGCAAGCCCAGGTCGGGTCCTGCCTTCCGCTTCGGCATCGCGCCACTGCGTGTAGAACCGTTCCAAGGCGCCGTGCACGCACTGCCCCGCCGTGACCCCAGACCCCTCCTCCTCCGCGAGCTTCAGCACGTGCTTCACGAAGAAGCATCGGGGGCACCGTTGATAGTCGTTCACGAAGGTGAAACTCAGCGACAGAGAGGAGCGCATCGGTCGCAACTCGACGCGACCATCCGGCCTCTGCGCCGCTCCCGCACCGCGTGTCAGCCGTTCCACCGTGCGACGCACCCGCTCCGACTCACCTTCGGCCCACGTCGGTGCGCGGCCCGTCCGCTGCGCGTGCGCCGCCGTCGCCACCAGCATGGCCGCCTCGCGGAGCCGTGCGGCCGACTCCGCGAACTCCTCAGCCGTCACCCTGGGTCGGTCTATGGAGTCCAGCGCGCCCGCCGCTTCGAGCCGTGCGGCACGCCTCGCCGCAGCGGCTTCGTCGCGCCGACGCGCCGCTTCCGCGAACTCAGGGGCCTCGCGATCCAAGGGCGTCCGTCCGAGCATTCCGACGCCGTGCTCGGCGGCGCGCGCCAGCACGTCGGCGGCGTCGTGGATCACGATCAGCCCGGGCGAGTCGAACTGCAACTCCTGGAAGTAATGGGTGCTTTTGCTTCGTGTCTTCGTCCGCTTCGAGAGCAGCACGAGCCGCCGACGCGCCCGCGTGCAGGCCACATAGAACAGCCGCCGCTCTTCCGCCCTGGCGCGCTCTTTCGCCGACCGCCTCTCGCCATCGTCGTCGAGCAGACCTGCCGGTAGATCAAGCCATTCGTCGCCGCCGAGTTTGGGGAACCCGTGCTGCGGGTTGACCCTCGCGATGAACACCTCATCGAACTCCAGCCCCTTGGCCGAGTGCGCTGTCAGCACCTGCACGGCGTCCTCCGTCTCCTCCTCGTCCTCGCTCTGATCGACCCTGTCCCATCCTGTCGTCACGAACCCCTGCTCTCGCTCGCTCAGATCCTGGTAGTACGACAGGAACGAAGCGAGGTCGCCCGGCGCATCCAACCTCCCCTGGACGGATCGCGCAAACCGCACGGCCGCGACGAGGCATGACACACGCCTCGCCCGTTCGCGTGCCGGCAGCAGGTCAGCGTGCGCCAGGTCGCATCGAGTCACGATCCGATAGATCGCTGAGGCAGCAGACGCCGTCGCCGCGAACGAGGCAAGCTCACGCGCTGTCTCCACGAATCTCGACACGCCCGGATTATCCGGCTCGTTCGCCGCGAGCCATTCGACGTAGCCGGGCGGCGCGTCACCGTCCCCCATCTCCGCCCGGGTCGCGCGCCCACTGTAAAGCGCCTCTGCTGCGATCGCGACCTCCCTCCCCACGCTGAAGGGCGGCCGGACGAGCAGCCGTCTCGCCGCCCATGTCGCTGTCGGATTCACCAACAGCTCCACCCACGCCAGCAGATCCTTCACGCCCTCGTCGTCGGCAGCTGTTCCCTCGCGCCGCAGCTGGAAGGGCACGCCCTCGATCCGCAGGGCGACCGCGATCCGGTCCAGGTCCAGTTTCGTCCGCGCGAGTATGGCGACCTCGCGCCACGCTCTCGAGGGGTCCGCCGCCTTCGCCGACGCGATCATCGCCGCGATCACGTCCGCCCCCTGCGCGTCGTCCTCAAGCAGCACGCCCTCCACCACCGACCCGGCCGGCGCGGCCGCGCCACGCTTCCCCTCCGGCAACTCGACTTCCTTGTCCGGCGCGAACCGCCCCTCAGCGAGCGAGATCACGGCGTTTGCGGCGACGATCACCGGCTGCTCCGACCGATAGTTGATGGTCAGCGCGATCGTGCGCGTCTGCCGCCACACCGACGCAAAACGCTGGAACGCACGGTCGTCAGCCCCTCGGAACCCGTAGATCGCCTGATCGTCGTCGCCGACGACCACGAGGTCCGGGTTGGCTTCCGGAGGGGCGAGAAGGCGCAGCAGATCGACCTGTGCGCGGTTCACGTCCTGGAACTCGTCTACGACGATGTGCCGGCACTCGTCGCGCAGCAGCGCAGCCGCCCGCCCCCCCCCTCGCAGCAGCTCCGCGGGCATCGCGACCAGGTCCGCGAAGGTCATCCAGCACCGCTCGCGGCACGCCGCCTCGAACAGCCCGAACAGGCGCGTGTGCCCGGCGAACAACGCCTGCGCCTCACGCTCCGCCGTCGCTTTGCGCTCGTCTTGCACCGGTGTCCCGTCGGCACGCACTCCGTTTGCGATCCGATCCGCCCACGCGCGGGCGAAGTCCTCGCACCGCCCCGGCGTCAACCCGGCGTTGCGGAACGCCTCGAAGTGCCGCTCCGCCTCCTCGATCAGCGCCTCGTGCCCCCGCCCGATCGCCTGGCCGTACACCCGATGCTCGACGATCAGGGACCGCATCAGACGCCGCTGCTGCGCCGAGTCGATCAACTCCGGCTCGCGCCACAGCCCGAGCAGGTCGGGGAATCGCCGAACCACTCGGTGCCCGAACCCGTGGATCGTGTGCGCTCGCACGCGGTCCGCCACACCCGCTCCGATCAGGCCCGCGAGTCGCTCGCGCAACTCCTCGGCCGCTTTCACGGTGTACGTTGCTGCCAGCACGGACTCCGGTTCGACCCCGCGCTCTGCGATCAGGTGCGCGACCCGATGAACGATTACGCGCGTCTTGCCCGTTCCGGGCCCCGCCAGCACGATCAGCGGTCCCCCCTCGTGCTCGACTGCCGCCCGTTGAGCCTCGTTCAGTCCTTCGTTCATCGCACTCCGAGTCTAGAGCATCGCCAGACCGTGAGTGGGGAAGACCGAACGCTCAGATTGCCGCCGAGGCAGCGAGCGTGTCATTCATCAGCGTGCGGAAGGTGCCGAGAGCGGAGGGCGAGTCGGGCGGGGCATCCGGAGGAGGGACGAGTTGCGTGTACGAGCCGTCGGGGTTGAGCGACCAGGCGCGCCGGCGGTCGGCGAGCATGACCTCGCGGATGCGGTTCAGGCGCCGCCGGGCGTCGGCGTCGCGCACCGGGATGACCGCTTCGACCCGGTTGTTGAGGTTGCGGTACATCCAGTCGGCCGAGCCGATGTACCAGTCTCCGTCGAGGGGGTTCTCGCGGGCGTTGGCGAAGTGGAAGACGCGCGAGTGCTCGAGGAATCGCCCGACCACGGAGAAGACGCGGACGTTCTCGGAGAGTCCGGGCACGCCGGGACGGAGGCAGCAGAACCCGCGCACCACGAGATCGACCCGGACGCCGGCCCGCGACGCCTCGTAGATGAGTTCGGTCATCTTGCGGTCTTCGAGGGAGTTGACCTTGACGAAGATGCGCGCGGGCAGGCCGCGCCGGGCGTTCTCGGTCTCGCGCCGGATGAGTTCGGAGAACTGGCGGCGGAGGTTGGCCGGCGCGATGAGAAGTTCGTTGTAGTCGGTCTGCTGGCTGCGTCCGGTGAGGAGGTTGAAGAGCGCGACGACGTCGTCGGTGATGCGCGGGTTGGACGTGAGCAGGCCGATGTCGGTGTAGAGTTGCGCGGTGTGGGGGTTGTAGTTGCCGGTGCCGAGGTGGGCGTAGGCGCGCAGCCCCCCGCTCTCGCGCCGCACGACGAGCGAGCACTTGCAGTGGGTCTTCAGCCCGACCACGCCGTAGGCGACGTGGACGCCGTGCTTCTCGAGTTGCCGCGCGAAGCGGAGGTTCTTCTGCTCGTCGAACCGCGCGCGCAGTTCCACGAGACAGGCGACCTGCTTGCCGCTCTCGGCGGCACGGATGAGCGAGGCGACGAACGGCGAGTCGCGGCTCGTGCGGTAGATCGTCTGCTTGATGGCGAGCACGTCCGGGTCGCGTGCGGCGGCGGCGATGAACCGCTCGACCGACGCCTTGAATGACTCGTAGGGGTGATGCAGCAGCACGTCGCGCTCGCGCACAATGGCGAAGAGGTCCGAGTCCGAGGACGAGGCGTGCGCGATCGCCGGCGGGATCATCGGAATCCACGGCTCGAACCTGAGGTGCGGCAGGGCGAGGTCCGCGATCTGGAACAGATCGGCGTACTCGAGCGGGCCGGGCCGCTGGTAGACGTCCTCGTCGGCCAGACCCAGTTCGTCGGTCACGAACGCGAGCACGCCGTGTGAAGGGTTCGGGCCGGTCTCGATGCGCACCGCGCTGGCGAAACGGCGCATGTGCAGTTCGGCCTCGACGTGCTCGAGCAGGTCCTCGACCTCGTCGTCCTCGCGTTCGACCGCCGCGTTGCGCGTCAGGCGGAAGGGCGTGACGTCGTGCGTCTCCATGCCGGGGAAGAGGTCGTCGAGGTTGTTGATGATCAACTCCTCCAGGGGGAGCAGTCGCAGCGGGGCATCGGGAGAAACGTTGATCTTCGAGAGGTCGCCCGGCTGCATCGGCGCGTCCGCTCCGACCGGGATGAACCGCGGCAGCACGTCCGGCACCTTGATGCGCGCGAAGTGCCGCTCCGGGCTGCCGGGCGCGCACACGAGGATGCCCAGATTCTCCGACAGGTTCGAGATGAACGGGAAGCGGTGCCCCGGATCGACCGCCAGCGGCGTGAGCACCGGGAAGACGTTCGCCCGGTACCAGGCGTCGATCGACGTGCGCTCCGCGGCGTTCAGGTCGGCGTAGCGGAGGATGCGCACGCCCTCGGCCTCGAGCGCGGGGCGGAGCGTGCGCTCCCACAGGTCGGCCTGGGTACGCTGCAACTCGATCACGCGCTCGCGGAGGGCCGCGAGCACCTGCCGCCCGCGCAGGCCGTCCGGCCCCGGCGCGTCGATCCCGGCGAGAACCGAGCGCTTCATCTGGCCGATGCGCTTCATGAAGAACTCGTCGAGGTTGTTCGAGAAGATGGCGAGGAACTTCACCCGCTCCAGCAGCGGGAAGTCCGCGTCGGCGGCCTGCGCCAACACGCGCCGGTTGAACTCCAGCCACGAGAGGTCGCGGTTGAAGAAGTGCGAAGCCTCGGGCGGCGGCTCCGGCTCGCGGGTCACGGGGTTGGCTCGGTGGGTCTGCGTCACGGCTCAGGACGGTAGGTCGCGGCGCACCCGGGGGCTTCGGTGACGCGCACGGCCGAGACGCGGGCGCCCCGGCCGAGCGACGGCGCAAGACGCCGGGCCAGTTCGTCCGCGACGTGCCGGGCGACCAGTTCCGCCGTCGGGTTGCGCCGGTCGAACGGCGGGGCATCGTGCAGGTTCGCGTTGGCGAAGGGGGCGACGACCTCGCGCAGCGCGGCCTCGACGGCGTGGAAGTCGCACAGCAGGCCGTCGTCGTCGAGCGTGTCGCCCGAGATCGTCGCCGTCACCCGCCAGTTGTGACCGTGCAGCGGCTCGCGCACGCCGCCGATCACGATGGCGTGCGCGGCGCAGAACTCGGTCTCAACGGAGATGGAGTACATGGAGACGAGAGTATAGAGCCTATCCCGGAGCCCGAGATTCACCACAGAGACACAGAGGGCACAGAGAGAAACTGCTTGTTGTCCCGTCTCTGATATCTCTGTGCCTCTGTGGCAAGAACCATGTGCTGGAGATATGGGATTGGCTCTCGAGTGAGCCGCCGTGCCACGGCTGTCGTGTCAGAGTGGGCACGGCGGCGCGCCGCGTGTACGCTGGTGCTACCGGGCGACGGGAGGCACGATGGGCGACGGGCCGTTGATGGTCGGGGTGAGCGGGATGCGCGGGATCGTCGGCGCGAGCCTCACGCCCGAGGTGGCGGCACGGTTCGCCGGGGCGTTCGGGTCGTGGCTGCCGCGCGCCGACGGCAGGCCGACGGTCGTGGTCGGACGCGACGGGCGCGCGGGGTGCGATCCCATCCACGCCGCGGCCGTGGCGGGCCTGACCGGCGCGGGCTGCGACGTGATCGACCTCGGCGTCGAGATGACCCCCACCGTCGGCGTGATGGTGGACGAACTCGGAGCGGCGGGCGGAATCGTCGTCACCGCCAGCCACAACGGCCAGGAATGGAACGGGATCAAGTGCCTCGTGCCGGAGGGCGAGGGCGTCGCCAAGGGCGTGCGCGCCTGCGCCCCCCCGCCGCGGGCCGCCGATGAGATCGCAGCGATCTTCCACGGCGATGGCGTCGCGTGGCGGAACTGGGCCGAGGCCGGGCGTGTGCGGACGAAGCACGACGCCGGCTGGGACCACGCCGCGCTCGTCCTCCGCAGGCTCGGCGATGAACTCGTCGCCCTCATCCGCGAGCGGCGTTACTCCGTCGTGGTGGACTCGGTGAACGCGGCCGGGGTCGAGGGCGGGCGCCGGCTGCTCGAATCGCTCGGCTGCCGCGTAACGCACCTGGGCGACGACGAGTCGGGCGTCTTCCCCCACCCGCCCGAGCCGACACGCGAGAACCTCGGCGACCTCTGCGCCGCCGTGCGCGACGCCCGCGCGGATGTTGGCTTTGCGCAGGACCCCGACGGCGACCGCCTCGCGATCATCGACGCACAGGGACGCTACGTCGGCGAGGAGTGGACGCTCGTGCTCGCCGCCCGCAGCGTGCTGGAGGCGTGCGATGCGCTCGGCGCGCGCGCACACGAAGGCCACCGCGGCATCGTGCTGTGCGCGAACCTCTCGACCAGCCGCATGATCGACGACCTCGCCCGCGAGCACGGGGCAAGGGTCGTCCGCACGCGCGTCGGCGAGGCCCACGTCGCCGGGGCCATGAAGCGCGAAGGCTCCGAGATCGGCGGCGAGGGCAACGGCGGCGTCATCTGGCCGGGCGTCACCTGCGTGCGCGACTCGCTCGGCGCGATGGCTCTCGTGCTCGCGCTCATGGCCCGCCACGGACGCCCGCTCGCCGACCTCGTGGCCGATATGCCCGCCTACGCGATCGAGAAACGCAAGGTCGAGATTCCCTCGCACGACGCGGCGTCGCCGGCCGTCGAACGCCTCGCCGCCTGGGCGGGCAAGGCCGGCGCACGCACCGACCGCCAGGACGGCGTCCGCGTGGATTGGGACGACTGCCCCCACGCCGGCGGCGGCCCCGCCTGGGTCCACGTGCGTGCGAGCAACACCGAGCCGATCATGCGCCTCATCGCCGAGGCGCGCACGAAGGATGGCGCCGACCGACTGCTAGCCGAGGTGGAACGCGCCATCGGGCGGTGAGGCGGCGCGTATACTCTGCCCCATGCCGCTGCAGACCAACATCTTCGAGCCTGGCGCCCGCGTCCGCGTGACGAAAGAGGTGCCCCGCCTCTCCGGCGCGATGACCACCACCTTCGAGGGGACGGTCGTCCGCTCCGGGCGCGAGAAGACCGGCTCGTGGTACGCCCACGGCGAGGACAAGAAACTCTGGCTCGACCGCCTCGTCATCCGCAAGGACGACGGCGAGGAGGTCGTCTGCAACCTCGACCGCACCACGCGCGTCGAAGTCCTCGGGCCGGAGGCGACCGCCTAGCGCGCGTACGCCCGCACGGCGTACTCCGCCACCATCCGCTCAGCGGTGAAATACGACCCGTTCACGGCGATGCAGTTGAGCATCATCCGCGCCCAGGCCGGCTTGTCGCGGTGGAAGAGCGGCGCGACGGCACGCTCCAGTTTGTCGTACAGGTCGGCGGCGTGGCGCAGGTCCATGCTCTCGGGGCCTTCGCTCCGGCAGTCATCCGAGGCCGAGCCGATCGACCAGCCCGTGACGCCCTCGACGCACCCTTCGAGCCACCAGCCGTCGAGGGTGGAGAGGCTGGGGACGCCGTTGAGCGCGGCCTTCATGCCGCTGGTCCCCGATGCCTCCATCGGCGGCCGCGGGACGTTCAGCCAGAGGTCCGCGCCCGCGACGAGTTTGTGCGCCAGCGCCAGGTCGTAGCCGTTGACAAACACGATGGGCACCGAGCCTTCGAGCGACTTGGCGACGGCGTGGATGCGCCGGACGATCTCCTGCCCCGCGCCGTCGTGCGCGTGGGCCTTGCCCGCGAAGACGAGCTGGATCGGGCCGACGCGGTCCGCGATCGCGCGCAGGCGCGCGGGGTCCGCCAGCGCGAGCGTCGGGCGCTTGTAGTCCGTCATGCGCCGGGCGAAGACGATCGTGAGCGCGTCCGGGTCCAGCGAGCGCCCCGTCGCGGAGGCGACCGTGGCGAGCATCTCGCCCTTGGCCTTCGTGTGCGCCGCGAGGATCGCGTCCGCCGGGATGCGGTGCGCGAGCCGCAGGTCCGCGTTGTGCCGACGCCAGTTCGGCACGTGCTCGTCGAGCAGGGCGGCCACGTGCCGGCTCGCCCACCGCCCGGCGTGCACGCCGTTGGTCACAGACTCGATGCGGTAGCCCGGGAACATCGCCCGCGAGACCTCCGCGTGCCGGCGCGAGACGGCGTTGGTGAACGCGCTCAGGTTCATCGCCAGGCGGGTCGTGTTCAACTCCCCCTCGCCGTGCAGGTCCGGGCGGTGCAGGGCGGGGTGGTCGCCCACGATTCGGCGCACGGTGTCGACGTCGAACCGGTCGTGCCCCGCGGGCAGCGGCGTGTGCGTGGTGAAGACGAAGCGATCGCGCACCCTGGCGATGGTCGCCGGCTCAAGGGCTTCGTGCGCTGAGCCGCCGTGCTCCGCTCGACGCGCGATGCACGCGCTCAGGGCTTCGAGCGTGGCGAACGAGGCGTGGCCCTCGTTCATGTGGAAGAGGCGCACGTCGTGGCCGATGGCGCGCAGCATGCGCGGGCCGCCGATGCCGAGGACCGTTTCCTGCCGGATGCGGTGCTGGTGGTCCCCGGCGTAGAGACGCCGCGTGATGATGCGCGCGTCGGGGTCGTTCTCGGGGAGTTCCGCGTCGAGGAAGTAGACGGGAACGACGTGCCCGCCGACGCCGACCGCGTCGTGACGCCACGCCCGCAACATCACAGGTCGCCCGTCGATGGGCACCACCACGCGCGGCAGCATCTGTCGCAGGACGCGCTCCGGCTCCCACGGCTGGGGGATGTCGCGCGGGTTGCCGCCCGCCGGCTCCTGCGTGAAGTACCCCTCGCGGTAGAGGAGGGTGACGCCGACCATCGGGATGCCGAGATCGGCGGCGGCGAGCATGGTGTCGCCCGCCAGCACGCCCAGGCCGCCTGCGTAGGTCGGGATGCGCGGGTCAATCCCGATCTCCAGCGACAGGTAGGCGACGTCGAACTCGAGGCGCATATTCAACTCCGGAGGGTGGTGCGGTCGCGCGAGGCCCCGGCAAGCATCGACACGGTGTCTACCCGCCGTGAGCCGGCGCGGCGGGCACGCCCCGGGATCGTCCGAGAAGCAAGCGGTGGGGGCGGGATTCGAACCCGCGAGACCCTGACGGGTCTACCGGTTTTCAAGACCGGCGCCTTCGACCACTCGGCCACCCCACCGGCAGGGGATCGTAGGGGGTGGCGGGAGTCCTGAGTCTTGCGTCCTGAGTCTTGAGTCCTGAGTCTTGAGTCCTGAGTCTTGAGTCCTGAGTCTTGAGTCTTGAGGTGTCAACTTGACAGTCCTCCTGGCCCGCTTTGCCTCCGCGACAGACCCCCCGCTCGCCCCCGCTGAGCCGTGGACGCGGTGCGTGCTGGCACGCCGGTTGCCCTCCCTCCCATGCCGCCGGCGTGTGGGAATCGGCGGCCGGAAAGCAACGATCGAAAGGAGGCACCCCATGCGTGGCACACTGATCCTGACCCCCAGAATCGACAGCCTTTCGAGGCAGTTCGGGCGGGTGTTCGACGCGATGACCCGCCAGATGGACGAGGCGTTCGGCGTCACGCCGTCGCAGCCCGCGGCGTGGCCCGCCGTCAACCTCTGGCACGACGAGGGCGCGTTCCACCTCGAGGCCGAACTCCCCGGCTTCTCGCTCGACGAGGTCGAGGTGACCGCGACGGAGAACCTCGTCACCGTGCGAGGCCGGCGCGAGCGAACCACGCCGGAGGGCGCGGAGACCCTGCGCGTCGAGCGCGAACTGACGCACTTCGAGCGCACCGTCGGCCTGCCGCTGCCGATCGACCCGTCGCGCGTCGAGGCGACGCTGACGAACGGCGTGCTCCGGGTGAACATGCCCAAGGCCGAGTCGGCCCGCCCGCGCAAGATCGAGGTGCGCGCCCTGAGCGCCCCGGAAACGATGCAGGCGAAGTCGCTCCCCGCGAACGCGTCGTGATCGCGTGCGCACACACGAGCAGGAAACGGAGGACACGACCATGAACGAGACAACCGTGATCGATCGCAACGGGTCGGCGCACGACGCCGCGGGCGAGCGCCGGTTCTACAGGCCGCCGAGCGACTTCTTCGCCTTCGATGACCGATTCGAGATCCACGCCGACGTCCCCGGCGCGACGCCCGAGGGCATCTCGCTGACGATCGACGACGGCGTGCTGACCGTCGAGGCCCGCGTCGAGCAGCGATACCCCGAGAACGCCCGCTGGGTGCAGGGCGAGTTCGGCGTCGGCGACTACCGGCGCGCGTTCCGCATCGGCGAGGACGTAGAGCAGGAGTCCGTCACCGCCACTTGCCGCGACGGCGTGCTGACCATCGTCCTGCCCAAGCGCACCGCCAGGCGCGCCCAGCGCGTCCAGGTCCGCGCCGGCTGACCAACCAACACAACCCGTCCCCCATCCGAGCCGCCCGTGCGCCGTGTGCCCACGGGCGGCTCCTCTTTCCGCGCCTTGTCGTCGCCCAGTGATTCCCATTGCGTTGTGCGGACGTTGCGGTATGATGGTGGCGTTGAACGCTACCGGGGCGCGCGATGCTCACACGCACGACCACACGACTGATCGAGGGCCTGCGCGACCCCGCGAACGCCGAGGCGTGGTCGGGGTTCGACGCCCGTTACCGCCCCGTGCTGATCGCGTTCGCGGCGCGGCTCGGCTTCTCGCACGACGACGCGGCCGAGATCGCCCAGCAGTCGCTCGCCGAGTTCGCCCGGGCCTACCGCGAGGGGCGCTACGAGCGCGAGCGCGGGCGCCTCAGTTCGTGGCTCATCGGCATCGCGCGCAACGTCGCATCCGGGATGCGGCGCGGGCGCGGGGCGCACCGCGTCGGCGGCGACACCATGCTCGGCGAGATGCCGGACGAGCCTGAACTCACACGCATCTGGTCGCAGGAGCGCGAGCGCGCCATCTTCGCCGAGGCCATGACAATCCTGCACACCACCAGCCAGGCGAACGAGTCCACGCTCCGCGCGTTCGAACTCTTCGCCATCCGCGGCGTGCCCGCGGAGGAGGCCGCAGCGGAGTGCGGCATCTCGGTCGATGCCGTCTACCTCGCCAAGAGCCGGCTGACCAAGCGACTGCGTGAGATCGTGCGCGAGTTGACGACCGCCTACGACGAGGGCGAGTGAGTGCGCGAGCCGTGCCCACCCCCCGCGACGCTCGAACTGTTCGCGCTCCGCGGCGAAGGGGCGGCCGCCGTCGAGGACCACGTCGCGCGGTGCCCAGCCTGCCGAGAGTACATCGATGATGCACGCGAGAACGAGGCCTTCCTCGGGCGTGCCGCGCCGGCGATCCTGGAGGCGAAGCCCGCGCCCCGCGAGCCGATCGACCCGCACGCGGTCGAGGGCTTTGAACTCGTCGAGGAGATCAGCCGCGGCGGGCAGGGCGTGGTCTACCGCGCCGTGCAGGCCGCGACCCATCGCCCCGCGGCCGTGAAGATGCTCCTCGCGGGCGCGTTCGCCTCGGATCGCCAGCGGCGTCGTTTCGAGCGCGAGGTCGAGATCGCCGCGCGCCTGCGCCACCCCAACGTCGTCACCGTCTTCGAGTCGGGGCAGACGCCCGACGGGCGGCCGTTCGTTGCGATGGAGTTCGTCAACGGCGTGCCGATCGACCGTTACGTGCGCGATCGGCTGCCCGAACCGGGGCGCGAGCGCACCGACGCTGTCCTGCGGCTCTTCCTGGCGATCGCGTCCGGCGTGGCGGCCGCGCACTCGGCGGGCGTGATCCACCGCGACCTGAAGCCCTCGAACATCCTCGTTGACGCGGACGGCGTGCCTCGCGTGCTGGACTTCGGCCTGGCCCGTCCCATCGCGAACCACCCGGAGGCCTCGCTGACGCACGAGTTCGCCGGAACGCCCGCCTACGCCGCGCCGGAGCAGTTCGCCGGCGACGGGGCCGCCATCGGCACGGCGACGGACGTCTACGCCCTCGGCGTCATGCTCTACAACGCGCTGACGGGCCGCCATCCGTACCCGCGTGACGGCTCACTCGCGGAACTCGCGCGGCACGCCGCCTCGACCGACCCGCCCCCGCCGTCGCGGTTCGTCCGCCGTCTGCCGAGCGATGTCGAGACGATCGTGCTCAAGTCGCTGGCGAAGGACCCGGCGAGGCGCTACCGCAGCGCAGGTTCGATGGCGGCGGATATCGGCGACTACCTGTCCGGGCTGCCCATCTCCGCGCGGCGCGACAGCCCCGCCTACGTGCTGCACCGGCTTGCGAAGCGGCACCGCGGGACGGCGGCGGCCGCGCTGGTCGTGCTGCTGACCATCGTCGGCGCGGTCGTCGGCCTCGCGCTGCTCGCCTCGGACCTCGACCACGAACGCCGCGCCGCGCTTGATGCCCTGCGCGACAGCCGCATCCACCGCGCCCGCCTCATGGCCGCCGCGGGCGAACTCGACCAGGCGGAGGAACTCCTGTGGCGCGAGGCCCTGCTCGCGGGAGTGCGTGCGCACGACCCCGACTTCGGCGTCGAGCAGAACGCCCTGCAGCGGCGAGTGTCGTGGGGCCTGATCGAGTACTACAGCCGAGTGCCGCGCGCGATGCGCGTGCGGATGGGCGGGGCGATCGACTGGGTGACGATCGCCGAGGACGGGTCGGAGGTCGGCGCCGGCGACGTGACCGGCGCATCGGGCGTGTGGTCGCGCGACGGGCGCCTGCTGCGCTCGACGCCGCCGCTACGCGTGCTGCCGTTGAATAATCATCTCACGAGCCAGTACTCATCGGATTATGCCAGGCACGTGCGGTATGCCGATGGCTCGTTGCGGATCGTGGACCCGCGCTCCGGAGCGACGCTCGCGGGGCCGCTCGCGATCGAACGCCCGCCCCGCCAGTTCTGGATGACGAGAGACGGAGGGTACGTTGTTGTCTGGGACAATGATCGCTCCGTGCGCGTGCTGGACGGGCGCACACTCGACGAGCGACGCGTGCTGCTCGGTCCGGAGGCGATGGCGTTCAACATGCGGCTGCTAGACGGGCAGGGAACGCTGGCGATCGTGTGCGTGGCCCCACCCGCGGCCTGCGTCAGGTCCTGGCGCCTCGACACGCTGCTCGAGTTCCCGTTCCGGGCGACCTACCCGCCCGCTCCGATCGGCCTGGACGCCGCGGCGAACTCCATCAACTCGCTCACCATCCCCGCCGTCAGCGCCGACGGGCGGTGGTGCGCCGCCGGCTACGGCGGGAGCATCCTCGTGTGGGATGCCGCTCTCCCGAATGAGCCTTCTGTGCTCCTGGGGCACTCCGCGTCGGTCGTGCACCTGACTTTCAGCGCGGACGCGTCGCGCCTCATCTCGGTCGGCACCGACGGCTCCACCTGCGTCTGGGGCCTGCCCTCGCGCGACCTGCTGCACCGATGGTCGAACGGCTCACGCGGCCTCGCCGCCGACATCCGAACCGACCTGGGGCTGCTCGCGCTCGGCGACATCCGGGGCTTCGCAACGCTCTACGAGTTGGGCGACCGACCCTGGCTGCACGCCGCACCAGCGCCGCCGATGGGCATCATGGCGCTGGCCGTATCGCGCGACGGCCGGACCTACGCCTGGGGAGGACAGGCGGGATCGATCACCGTCTATGACGCCGACTCGAAGCGCGCCATGCACGAGATCGACGCCCACGACGCGCTCATCTCCGCGGTCTGCTTCTCGCCGGACGGCGGCACGCTCTACAGCGGCAGCGTGGACGGCGCGGTCCGCGCCTGGAACCCCGCCACGGGCACGCTCGAGCGGACGATTTTCGAGGGCCTCCCGGCAGTCTGGGCGCTCTCGGCAAGCCCCGACGGGCGTTCGCTCGCGGCGGGCGGCCTCGGCGGGTTCGTCTGCGCCTGGGACACGACCACCTGGGAAGCACGACCGTTCCTGGGCATCGAGTCCATCCGCGTGCCCAACCTCGCCTTCAGCCCGGACGGCGCGCTCCTCGCCGCGGTCTCCGCCCACCCCGACGTGCAGCCTTGCGTCTGGAACGCCCGAACGGGCGACCCGCTCTTCCGACTCCGGGGCCACACCCGCGAGGTCCGCGCCCTCGCCTTCAGCCCGGACGGCGCCACCATCGCCACAGGTTCGGACGATCTGACCATCCGCATCTGGGACGCGCAGACCGGCTCGCTCCTGCGCACCATCACCGGCCTGGCGCGCGATCCCTTCGAACTCGCCTTCGACCCTACAGGACGCATCCTCTACTGCGTCGGCCGCAGCCCGGGACTCGGCGTCTACGACCCCATCGCCGGCATCGAACTCGCCTCCATCGCCGTCCACGAGGGGCTGGTGTTCGGACTCGCCCTGTCGCCGGACGGGCGAACGCTCGTCACCGGCGGCGAGGACGACTTCATCGCGTTCTGGAGCCTCGACCACCTCTTCTCCTACGTTCGCGGCAACGCGTCCCGATGGGAAGAGCAGCTCGCCGACGACCTCGCGCATGACGACCCCCGGGGCGTGGGCACACCCCGAGGGCCGAACGAGTAGGCGCGGGTGCGCAAGCCCAGCGCCCGGTCATCGCGGTGCACGCCCGTGACACGTGGTCAGTTTCCACGCGATCACGAGGACCGCCGCCGTGTTGACCGCGAAGACACCGATCAGGATCGGGCTTGGCCTCCCGTTCGCCACGCCGATCATCACGCCGACCCCGATGCCGGCGAGCACGACGAGCGCGGCCGCGAGAAGCACGAATGTGAAGAGCGGTCGCATCGGTGGTCAGTCCGTCGCAAGGGGACGCCGAACGCGGCGGAAGGCGATCAGCCCGGAGAGCGCGAGCAGCGCGACGGTGCCGGGCGCGGGCACGATTGCGGCAACGTCCAACATCTCCCCGAGCGTGCTGCCGCTACCGACAAACACGGTAGTCAACGACCCGCCCGTCGGGGGCAGCCACGAGACGGCCGCGCTCCCCCGCTCGACCACGTACAGACGGTTCGTGACCGGCTCGTACTCAAGGCCCGCCACGAACTGGCGGCCGCTGAGGATCGTGGTCGGCGTGCCGCCGGCGTAGGGAATCGCGGAGATCGTACCGGCGTAATAGTCCGACCAGAACACTGTCTGCGTGCCCGGGTCGATCGTGAGTCCGAGGATGATGGTGCCGCCGGGGAACGTCGCGAGCGTGGTCTGGTTCGTACCGTTCAGGTTCGCGGAATAGATGTTCACCGCGGAGCCGCCCCAACTGTCGCTCCAGAAGACCTTGTTGGCCGCACCGTCCACCTCGACGTCCTCGGCGTTGAAGGAGGCAACCACGCTGGTCGCGCCGGTGCCGTCGTAGTTGGCTCGCTTCACGCCCGCCAGGTCGGTCCAGTAGACGTGCCGGTTGAGGCGATCGACCGCCACGCCGTAGTTGTTGCCCGCCCCGCTCCACGACGCGATGACGGCGTGCGACCCGCCGGAGAAATCGCTCACGTGCAGGGAGTAACTCCCGTGCTGCCCGCCCGTGAGGCTGTTCTTCCAGAAGACGAGCCGCTGCCCGCCGTCCGCCGCGACGCCCGACACGACCATCGGGGAAGGGAGGATGTTCGACAGTCCGAGGCCGTCGAGGTCGGTAGTGTAGAGGGCATCCTGGCTGCCGTTGAAACCGGCCGAGCCGAAGAACAGGTTCTGGGCCGCGACCGGCTGGGATGCGAGGATCGAAGGCGCCAGGACGCACACCGCCATCCCGAGCCTCGGACCGCGGCGACGCTCGCCCGAACGCCCCGCCGCATCTCTCTGCTGCGTGTTCATGCTCATCTCCTTGTGCCGGATCATGACAAGGCCCGGCTGCATACGGACTTGTCGCCGAGGCTCACGATCTTGCACGCCCGCCGCACATTTCCGGTCGCGCGGCCCGCGCCGCGCAACAAGCACCCCGTCGCAGTGCTGCAACGGGGTGCCCGGAGAGAAGGTCTGGAAAGGACCGTCGGGACGCCCAGACGCCCTCCGACGTGGTCAGCGTCTGCGCCGCATGGCGATGAGCGAACCGACGCCGAGCAGCCCGAGCGTGCCGGGCGCGGGCACGCCCTGCACACGGAAGATCAGGAACTCGTCGTGGTTCGCCCCGGGGCTGAACGGGTTGCCGGCGCCGGTGTTGTGCCAGATCCACTCGACCGAGGGATCGACGCCGGGCCGGTGTCCCCAGGTCGTCACGTTCCCGACGGCACGGTTGTCCCAGTTCGGGAACGTGGCCGGCGTCACCCACACCGCGGGGTTGATGGCCGCGAAGGCGAGCGCGGCATCGACCTCCGCTTGCGTCGGCATCTGGAGTTTGGGCCACGTCGCCGGCCAGGACGGGTCGATCTGCTGCAGGTACGCGCCGACCGGGAAGACCTCCCAGGCCGGGGAGCCCGTGTTGAACTGGAGGCTCTGCGTCATGTTGCGGAACTCTCCGAGAAAGCCCTGCGCCCCACTGAAGTCCGAGGCCGTGGAGACGTAGAAGTAGTCGGTCGCCAGCATCCCCGGCTGCGTGAGCGAGTAGGTCACCTGCCAGTTGCTGCCTGTGAGCACCGCCGAGCCGACCGTCGCCGAAGCCGTCCCGACGTAGGCGTCGAACTGGTTGTCCACGTTCATGCGAATCTGCCATGTGTCCTGCGCCAAGGCAGGGGCCGCACCGGCCAGTGCGAGAAGAACGAGCGTGCGAGTCTTGCGTGCCATGATCCGCCTCCTGATTCAGACCGTCGTGCGTTCCGGCCCGACTCTCGGACCGCTCAGGAGGACTCGGCGCGGCCCGTGGAAACCTGTCACCCTCGCGGGGTTCTTCTTCCGCCGTCAGTCGCTCAGCGAGCACGCCATCCGGTACCCAAAAACGACAACGCCGCGGCCATCGGGTCGCGGCGTCGTGCGGGAAGTGGAGGCGAAGGGACTCGAACCCTCGACCTCTTCCATGCCATGGAAGCGCTCTACCAAAACTGAGCTACGCCCCCGCACACGGATTGTCGGCCGGCCTCGGCGGGGCCGGGGCGACATCCTAGGCCGATCTGAACCGGGCACGCCTGCGTGGCCGGTGCTCCCGACATAGCCCGGTTCGAGTCGGTCTGGAGCGATCGTACCGAGTGGCGGGGTTGTGTGGCCTGCAACACCTGTTCGGGTCGTGCGGCTTGGGCCGAGATTGCCGGAGCCGAGGTCTGCGCCGATCCCGCAGCCTGCGACACCTTTGCTACCCGCGGACCGCACGGATCGCGCAGACCTCGGGCACGGACTGTCCCCCCCACTCCGCAATGTCGATGGAGAGTGACACGGCAGTGGCAGCCGGGCGACCGCGCACGCCGGCTGGGGACCCGTCACTCACGGAGGAGCAGCCATGAACCCCCTGCGCTACACCGACATTGGGCACAGCACGGATGCCGGCCGGGTCGAGGCCTGGTGGATCGGCGAGCAGGGCCGACTCCGCACCCACGCCTGTCGGGTGGGTCAACTCCGCCGACGTGGCGAGGACCGCCCTTCCCGTGCCGCGGCGCGGCTGCAAGCGACGGCGCTCGGCAGGGTTGAACTCGACCGCGGGGTAGGCTCGGTCCACCTCCCATCGGAGGGCCAGCCCGAAGCGTTGCGAACGACACTGGACCGCCTCGAACGCCGTTATCCGGGCGTCCGTTGGTTCGTCTTCAACGGGCAAGCCGCGACGGTCCACGGCTGATCAGCATCGCCGCCGATCACGTGGTTCCATCGCCGCGTCGGACTGGCGACGACCGCGACCCGGCATCGTGCCCGCTACTCACCCTCATAGGTCGAACGCACGCTCAGCTCGACGAGTTGCTCCGGCGAGACCGGCCCCGGCGCGCCCGTCATCAGGTCCGCCCCGATCTGCGTCTTCGGGAACGCGATCACGTCCCGGATGTTGTCCGTCCCCGCCAGGTGCATCACCAGCCGGTCAAGCCCGAACGCGATCCCGCCGTGCGGCGGTGCGCCGAAACGCAGCGCATCCAGCAGGAACGAGAACTTGATCTTCGCCTCCTCCGGCGAGATGCCCAGCAGCCCGAACACCTTCTCCTGCACCTCGCGCCGGTGGATACGGATCGACCCCCCCCCGATCTCCGACCCGTTCAGCACCAGGTCGTACCCCGCCGACACGATCCCCTCGATCGTGTCCCGGTCGTCGGCCCTCGCCGCCAGGAACGCCTCGACCTGGTCCGGGTTCGGCGCGGTGAACGGGTGGTGCATCGCGAAGAACCGCCCCTCCTTCTCGTCGAACTCGAACATCGGGAAGTCCACCACCCACAGGAAGTTCCACCTGTCTTCGGGGATCATCCCGAGATCGCGCGCCACCCGCAGCCTCAACTCGCCCATCGACTTCGTGCACACCGAGTACGAGTCCGCCCCGAAGAGCGCGCTGTCGCCCGGCTGCAGCCCGAGCCGCGCGATCAACTCGTCCTTCACCGACTCGAGGAACCGCGCGATGCCCGTCTCCAGCCCCGCGCCCGTCAGTTTCACCACGGGCACGCCCCCGGCCCCGAACTGCTTGACGAACTCCGAGTACCCGTCCGTCAGTTTGCGCGTGAGCCTCTCCGCGCCCCCCGGCACGCGGATCGCCTTCACCACGCCCCGGCGCTTCGCCAGCGCATCGTGGAAGACCTTGAACTCCGTCCGCCGCGCCAGGTCCGACACGTCCGCCAGTTCCAGCCCGAACCGCGTGTCCGGCCGGTCGATCCCGTACCGGTCCATCGCCTCGCGGTACGTCATCCGCTGCATCGGCGGCACGTCGATCCCCGCCACCTCGCCCCACAGCCGCCGCGCGAACCCCTCCATCACCGACATCACGTCCTCGCGCTCGACGAACGACATCTCCAGGTCGATCTGCGTGAACTCCGCCTGCCGGTCGGCGCGCGGGTCCTCGTCGCGGAAGCACCGGCACACCTGCAGGTACTTCTCGAACCCCGCCACCATCAGGATCTGCTTGAACAACTGCGGGCTCTGCGGCAGCGCATACCACATCCCAGGCTGCAGCCGGCTCGGCACGATGAAGTCCCGCGCCCCCTCCGGCGTGCTCTTGCACAGGATCGGCGTCTCCACCTCCGTGAAGCCCTGCTCGTCGAAGTAGTCCCGCGTCACCTTCGCCACCCGGTGCCGCAGACGCAGGATCCGCTGCATCCGAGGGCGGCGCAGGTCCAGGTACCGATAACGCAGCCGCGTCTCCTCCGCCGGCAGGTTCTCCTCGTCGCTGGGCAGGAAGGGCGGGTTGTCCGTCTTCGCCAGCACCTCCAGGTCCTGCACGACCAGTTCCACCCGCCCTGTCGCCAGTTTCGGGTTTGGCCCGCCCTTGCGCAGCCGGACCTCGCCCCGCACCGCGATCACGTCCTCGTTGCGAGCCTTGTCCGCCGCCCGCACGACCTCGGCCGGGGCATCGTCGGTCTCGAAGACCAGTTGGGTGATGCCGTCGCGGTCCCGCAGGTCCACGAAGACCAGCCCTTGCCCGTGGGACCGGTAGGAGTTCACCCATCCGGCGAGTGTGGCGGTCTGTCCTACGTGCTCCTCGCGGAGTTGCCCGCAGGAGTGGGTTCGCTTCAGCATGGCCGATCGGCTCCGGTGCCCGCAACGGGGCCGGGAGTATAGGGACGGGGATTTCCCTTGCCACGCACGCAAGTACCCTGGTTATTCTGCTCGCGGGGGTGGTGGGAAGCCAACCAAGCCTCAAGAGAAACTAGTGCTGGGATCGGTCGAGGTTTGGTTGTAGATTGAGGCAAGATCCTCGACAGGGTTCCCTCGGCGGTCGCTCTCGTGGACTTGCTCGAAGGCATGGGCAGATGGAGACTGGCATGAGGCGTCTTGGAGGGATGATGGGTGCCGCGGCGGTGTACGCGCTGCTAGGCACGTCTGCCGTCGCGCAGGTCAACGCCGGCCGCGAGATCGATCCGGGCTTGATTCCGGTCGTTGTCGTGATGAAGGAGCAGGCACCGCCGTTCGACGTGGTAGCGTTGCGATCGCTCTACCCGAAGCCGATACGTCGGGAGGTCGTCATCGCGACGCTCCGAGAGGTGGCAGGGCGAACTCAGCGCGGCGTACTCGACGAACTGATCGCCGCCCAGTCCACGGGTCACGCGGACAACGTTCGGCCGCTCTGGATCACGAACGCTATCGCGGCGCGTGTCACGCCGGAGGTCGAGGCCGTGCTGGCTGCGCGCCCGGACGTCGCCTTCGTTCATCGTGAATCGGTCGTCGGGTTCGAGGTCTTTCCGACCATCGAGGGCAACGGGTCGCCCGTCACTGCGGGAGTGACCTGCGGGATTACGGCGATGAAGGCGCCGCAAGTGTGGGCGGAGGGCAACACAGGCCAGGGCGTCGTGGTCGCTGTGATCGACACGGGGACGTGCATCACCCATCCCGACATTCTGAACCAGATCTGGCTCAACCCGGGCGAGATCCCGGACAACGGCATCGACGACGACGGCAACGGGTTTGTCGATGACGTCTACGGCTGGAATTTCGAGAAGAACAACAACAACATCGACAGCACCAAATTCCACGGCCCGCACGTCGCCGGCACGGTCGCTGGTGACGGAACGCAGGGAACGGTCTGCGGCATCGCCCCGGGCGCCCGCATCATGACCCTCAAGTTCTGGGACAACGTCGGTGGGGGCGAGGCCAGCGTCTGGAACAGCATCGAGTACGCGCTGGCCAACGGCGCGGACGTCGTCAACGGAAGCTTTGGGTGGCTTCCCCACTGGAACCCCAAGCGAGACGTCTGGCGACAGGTCTGCGAGAACGCGTTCGCATCCGGCGCCGTCCTCGTTTTCGCCGCGGGCAACGAGTGGGACTACTGGGGCATCGGGAGCGTTCGAACGCCTGCCGACGTGCCCGACATGATCGCGGTCGGCGCGACCGACTGCTTGATGTACTACGCCGATTTCTCGAGCCAAGGGCCGGTCACCTGGATGGACGTTGCTCCGTTCTTCGACTGGCCCTACCCACCCGGGAAACTCAAGCCGACGATCTCAGCGCCGGGCGTGGACACCATTTCGCACAAGACCTGCAACGGCTACAGCGGTTCGAGCGGCACATCGATGGCCACACCCCACGTCTCCGGCGGCATCGCCCTCATCCTCAGGGCCAACCCCAATCTCGACCACTACGAGGTCAAGCAGATCCTCAAGGACACCGCCATCGACCGCGGCACGCCTGGGCCTGACAACAAGTACGGTCACGGCTTTGTGGACATCCTTGCCGCAGTCCAGATGGCCAAGTCGATGCTCTGCCCAGCTGACCTCAACGGTGATGGAATCGCGAACACACTCGACCTGCTCCAGTTCCTCAACTGGTTTGCCGCGAAGGATCCGAGGGCGGATTGGAACCAAGACGGGATGGTCAACACGATCGACGTGATCGCGTACATGAACGCTTGGGCCGGGTGCCAGTGAGCCTGTCGTGCTCCAGCGATCCGGCAGGTCCGGTGTCGGAGTGACACAGAGCATTCCCGCTTTCCCCGGGGGGATGCACGAAGGCTGGACGATTGGCCAGAGACGAGGGGATTCCCCCTCTCTTGTCCTCTCGCCCAATCTGCCGCTGCTGGAAATACTGGTGAGAGCGGACGGAATTCCAGTTCCGCAGGCCTGTCGCATCGTGTAGAGTGGTCGCAGCATAGGTCGGACGGCTCGCCTGGCTGGCCCCGGGGAAGGTGTGATCGTCCCCGCCGACGACGAGCCGACCAGAGACCTCAAGACACAGGAGTACGCCATGCGGAGGAAGACGTCTTTGGTGGGGGTAACGGGGTTGTGCGCTGTGCTCGGCGCGGCGGCGTCCGTGAACGGACAGATGCTCGATCGGCAGACAGAGGTGAACGGGCTGATCCCGGTGGTCGTGGTTCTCAAGGAACAGGTTCCCCCATTCGACGTCGAACTGCTCCGCGGATTGGACAAGCAGCTCCGCCGGCAGATTGTGGTCTCGACGCTTCAGCAGAAGGCCCAGAACACCCAGGGCGGCATCCTCGCCGAACTGCAGGCCGCTCGGGACGTCGGGAACGCCGACAATATCTGGTCGCTTTGGCTCACGAACGCGGTCGCTGCGCACGTGACTCCGGAGCTCGAGGCAGCCCTGGCCGCGCGTGACGATGTTGCCTTCATTCACCGCGAGGTGCTGGTCGGGCGTGAGGTCTTCCCGACGATCAAGGGCGACGATGTCGTCACCGCCGCGATCGAGTGCGGCGTCAGCGCCATGAACGCTCCGCAGGTCTGGGCGACGGGCAACACGGGTCAGGGCGTCGTGGTCGGCGTCATCGACACGGGCACATGCCTCACGCACCCCGACATCAAGAACCAACTCTGGATGAATCCGGGCGAGATTCCCGGGAACGGCATCGACGACGACGGGAACGGATTCATCGACGACGTCTACGGCTGGAACTTCGCGAACAACAACAACAACGTGAATGACAACGAGGCCCACGGCTCTCACGTCGCGGGCACCGTCGCCGGCGACGGCACGCAGGGCACCCAGTGCGGCATGGCGCCAGACGCACTGATCATGACCCTCAAGTTCTTCAACAACATCCAGGGCGGCGAGGTTACCGTCTGGAACGGCATGCAGTACGGCGTGGCCAACGGCGCGGACATCCTCACCGCCAGCCTCGGCTGGCTGCACGCCTGGAACCCCGCCCGCGCCACCTGGCGACAGATCTGCGAGAACACTTTCGCCTCCGGCGTGGTCGTCGTATTCGCGGCGGGCAACGAAGGCTCATCCTTCGGCATCGACAGCGTCCGCACGCCCGGCGACGTGCCCGACATGATCACCGTCGGCGCGACCAACTGCAGCATGAACATCGCCAGCTTCTCCAGCCGAGGCCCCACCACCTGGAGCAACGTGCCGCCATACAACGACTGGCCCTACCCCCCCGGAAAGCTCAAGCCCACCATCTCCGCGCCGGGCGAGAACACCATCTCGCACAACTTCTGCAACAACTACACGCAGATGAGCGGCACGTCGATGGCGACTCCCCACGTCTCGGGCGGCATCGCCCTCATCCTCAAGGCGAACCCGAAGCTTGACCACTACGACGTCAAGCAGATTCTCAAGGACACCGCGATCGACCGCGGCACCGCCGGCCCCGACAACACCTATGGGTACGGGTTCGTGGACATCTTCGCCGCCGTCAAGCGGGCCGAGGAACTCGCCTGCACCGCCGACCTGAACGGGGACACCGTCGTCAACTCCCTCGACCTTCTCCAGTTCCTCAACTGGTACACGTCCGGCAACTCGAAGGCCGACTGGAACAAGGACGGCACCATCAACTCCCTCGACGTGCTCGCCTTCCTCACCTCGTGGGTTGACTGCCAGTAAGAGCAACGAAGAACGGTACGCTCTCCCCTTTTGCGCCCCGCTCCGGCGGGGCGTTTTTTTGCCGCCGTATTCAAGCGTCGTAGCCGAGGAAGCCGCCCTCCGCCCCGACGCGGTGGAAGGCGATGGTGTTGGTGGCCTTGGCGTGGCCGAGCGGCTTGCCGGCGAGGAGGACGACGGGGGTGCCCTCGGCGGCCCAGCCGCGGGCGAGCAGGTCGCGGTCCACCTGGGCGTTCCAGTCGGCGAGGCGCCCGGAGGGGGGGGGCGGGGAGCAGATGGGGGTGACGCCGCGGAGGAGGGCCATGCGGCGTGTGGCGCGTGGGCTTGAGGAGTAGGCGACGATGGGGATGGAGAAGTCGTTCTGTGAGAGGTAGCGGGCGGTGCCGCCGGCCTGCGACCAGCAGACGATGAGTTCGGCGGCGCAGTCGTGGGCGACGTGCCACGCGCCGTGTGCGAGCGCGGCGGTGCGGTAGCGCTGCTGCACGAGGCGCTGGGGCGGGTCGGCGCGTTGCGGGAGCGAGGCGAGGTGTCGCTCGGCCTCGAGGGCGATGCGGCGCATGGTGTCCACGGCGAGGTCGGGTCGTTTGCCGACGGCGGTCTCGCCGGAGAGCATGAGGCAGCCCGCGCCGTCGAAAATGGCGTTGGCGACGTCGGAGGCCTCGGCGCGGGTCGGCGTCGCGTGTTCGACCATGGTTTCGAGCATCTGGGTGGCGACGATGCAGGGCTTGCCCCACTCGGCGGCGGCGGCGACGATGCGCTTCTGGACGACGGGGACGCGGACGAGGTCCATCTCGACGCCGAGGTCCCCGCGAGCGACCATGATGGCGTCGGCGGCGTCGGCGATGGCGTCGATGTTGGCGACGGCCTGGGGCTTCTCGATCTTGGCGATGACGGGGATCGACGCGCCGTGCTCGTCGTCCGGCTCGGACTTGCAGGCCGGGCACATGCCGGCGAGGCGGCGCTTGAGGTCGAGGACGTCGTCGGCGCGGCGGACGAAGGAGAGGGCGAGGAAGTCGAGGGCGTGCTCGACGGCCCTCTCGACGCAGGCGAGGTCGCGGTCGGTGAGGGCGGGGGCGGAGAGGTCGGAGTCGGGGAGGTTGATGCCCTTGCCGGTGGTGACGAGGCCGCCGACGGTAACGCGGCATCGGAGCCACGCGCCGCGGGGGTCGGCGTCGACGGCGAGCATCCGGATCGCGCCGTCGTTGATGAGGACGCGGTGTCCGGGCTTGACCTCGCGCGCGAGTGGTTGATAGGCGCAGGGGAGGAGGACGGTCCGTTGTCCGTCGCTCTCGGCTTCGTAGCGGGCCTCGTCGAGGTCGGTGCGGATGAGGGCGTCCGCGCCGGCGTGGAGAACGATGCCGGTGGCGGGGACGCGCCCGACGCGGATCTTGGGGCCGGGGAGGTCGCCGAAGACGGCGAGGGGGAGGCGGACGGACTCGGAGACGGCGCGGACGGCGCGGAGTCGTCTGAGGTGGTCGTCGAAGGAGCCGTGGGAGAAGTTGAGCCGGAAGACGCTCGCGCCGGAATCGACGAGTGCGCGGACCATCTCGGGGGACTCGGAGGCCGGGCCGAGCGTGGCGATGATCTTGGTGAGTGTGGGCCTGCTGTCGGCCTCGTGGGGCATGGCGGCTTCCTCCCGCTCGCGGTGGAACCTACCCCGGAACACCTGATTCACCACAGAGGCACAGAGTGCACAGAGAGAGCACTCGTGATTCAACTCGATCCGATCTCTGTGCCTTTGTGGTGAGAACGATTCTCCGGGATGTCGGGGTGCGGCGTCGTCAGTGTTGTTCTTCGGCGATGCGGAGGATGGCGCGGTAGTTCTCGCGGAACGCGCTGGTGTAAACGATGCGCAGGCGCGCGAGGACGGCGGGGTCGCGCCATGCGCCGCGGAGGACGCGGTAGTTCTCGGGCGTGAAGGGGAGGAGGGCGTCGTCGGGGCAGCGCGGCTCGGCGTCGCCGAAGAGGGACCGCCAGAGGCCGGCGACCTGGTCCGGCTCGGGGAAGGCGTAGAAGAGGCGCTCCATCTCGGCGAGGGATTCGGGGGGTGCGCCGCGGTCGCGCGCGCGGTGCATGGCGAGCCATGCGGCGCGGATGTCGTTGAGGTTGTCGACGGCGAACGCGCCCATCATGAGGCCGATCGCGCTGCGCCAGCCCGCGCTGGGCGTCGTCGAGGCGATGTCGAAGGGGTTGACCTTGTCGATGAGGAGTTCGGCGTAGCGGTCGTAGAAGTCGCGGCGGACGGGCATGCGCCGGAGTTCGTGGGTGGTGGGGCCGAGGGGACGCGCGTCGGGGCCGGGCGGGTTGGATGCGCCGGCGGGGGTGGTGACGGCGTGGAAGTTCCAGAGGGCCTGGCCCTCGTCGGTGAGGCAGAACTCGACGAATCGGCGGGCGAGATCGGGGCTGGGCGCGCCGTTGAGAATCGAGACGGGGTCGGCGTCGACGAAGACCGCGCCGGGGGGATCGGCGTAGCCGACGCGCGAGGTCTCGGGCGTCTCGTCCGGGCGCGTGACGACCTGGGCCTGGGTGCGGCCGTAGAAGTCGATGGCGAGTCCCGCGGCGGCCTCGCCCTGGCTGACGTCGATGGGGGGCTTGGTGGAGGAGTTGGTGAAGTAGCGGGTGTTTGCGCACATGGCGCGGAGGAGCCGCCAGCCGTCGTCCCAGCCGTAGCGGGAGAGGATGGCGTCGAAGGTGGTGGTGATGGAGCCGGACTGTCGTGGGTCGGCGAGCGCGATCCAGCCGGCGAGTCGAGGGTCGGCGAGTTCGTCGAAGGTTTCGAGGTCGTGGCGGCCGAGGAGACGGTGAACGGTGTCGCGGTTGTAGACGATGCCGAAGGAGGAGAGGGCGGTGCCGAGCCAGTATTGATCCGGGTCGTAGAGGAGGCCCGAGCCGATGGCGTTGTCGCCGTACCACTCGTCGAGGGTGCGCTGGTCGACGCCCGCGGGGTTGGACATCGGGACGGGGACTGGGGCGGCTGCGCTCGGGAGGGTGACGGAGACGCCGTCGCCGGTCTTGAGGCGGGTGTGGTCGTAGGAGCCGCCGCCGAACATGACGTCGAAGGTGATCGCGCCCGGGTGGAGGACGACGCGGCCGTCGGGCGTGGTGTCGTAGCGGCCGGAGGCGAGGGCGGCGTTGAACTGGGCCTGGAGTTGCTTGAGGATTTCGGAGGTACCGCCGGGGCGTCGGTAGTCGATGCGGACGGCGCGGCCGTGCTCGCGTCGGTGCCAGCGGTCGAAGGCCTCGGCGAACTCCTGCTGAATCTGGCGGACGTGGGGTGTGATGACGATGAGGGTGAGGGCGTCGTCGCCCGGGGGGGGGGTGTCGCGGCGCGAGCCGAGGACGAGGGGTATGCCGAGGATGGCCGCGAGAGCGAGGACGACGATCGCGCGTCCGAGCGTCATGGCGGCAGTCTAGGAGCCGCACAGTTCATGACTCTTCCAGGCTCCCGAACTCCGGCTCACCCACGGGCAGACCTGTACCTGTCACGGCCCGAACGATGCGGTCCGCGTGGACGTGTGTGTTCTCGATGAAATACCGCGCCCGCTCCTGCGAACCACCGCACGCCGTTCCCGCGACGAACACGCCGGGTACGTTCGTTTCCATGGTGCGTGGGTTGTGGGCAGGGCGCCGCTCCGGTCCTTCGAGCGCGACACCGAACGCCTCGAGGATGGTCGGATCCTGCACATAGCCGGTCATCAGCAGCACGAAGTCGGTCTCGACTACAGTCGGTGCGCTGCGCCCGCTGGCGTCATTGAGTACGACCGATCCATCGCGGATTTCTCGCACGACGGTGTGCGGCAGCCAGCCGATCTCGCCCTGTTCGATCAGCCACTCGATTTCGGGTCGCAACCAGTGCTTCACCCGTTGCTCGTCGAGCCGCTCTCCGCGATAGGAGATGGTCACGCGCGCCCCCGCACGCCTGCAACGCAGCGCGGCCTCCACCGCGGAGTTCTTGCCGCCGACGATCAGAAGCCGCGTGCCGAAGTACTTGTGCGGGCCTTCGAAGAAGTGGCTCACGTGCGGCAGTCGCTCGCCGGGGACGCCGATCATTCGAGGCCTGTGCATGTTGCCGATCGCCAGCACGACACGTCGCGCACGATACTCCTCCCCTCCCTTGCCCTCGGCGGGATCGTGCATCGCCTGTGCCCGCTCCAACTCCTTCTCCCCACCCACTCCATGCAGGCTTCTCGCGGTCCGAACGACGAACGCATCTCCGTCGCGTTCCACGCGCACGACGCGCCGGTACGATCGCACTTCAAGCCCGAACTGGCGAACGATCTCTCGCAGGTACGCCTGGTATTCCTCCCCGGTGATCTTGCCCTGATCGACGCTGGGGATCGGAACGCCGCACAGGTTGAGCCGCTCCGGGCTGGAGAAGAACCTCGTCCGCGGCGCCCACCATCCGAACGTCGCGCCGATCTGTCCGGCCTCGACGTGCGAGTACGACACGCCGACGCCCTTCAGCCCCGCAGCGACCTCCAGCCCGATCGGCCCTGCACCCACAACGAGAACGTCGGATTCGTGCATCGGGAAAGCCTACGCGAGGCTGCCCGATGAAACCCGCTCGTACCCTACTCGTCGTCGTCGGGCTCATCCTTCGGCTTGCGCTTCTTCTTCCTGGGCGGCTCGCCGGGGCCTGAGGCGAAGAAGCGGTCGGCGGCGAGCGTGCCGGAGCCGGTGCAGAAGAGCGACATCGCGCCGGCGAAGAGCGCGAACTGGAAGAACAGGTCTTTCCACGCCGGGCCGTCGTGCCAAGCGTGGTCGGGGAGGAACCCGAGGAAAGTTTCGCCGGACTGGATGGCGGGTCCGAACTGCGTGAGCCACATCGCGCCGAGCATGACGCCAGCGATGCTCAGCGCGCCGAGGCGCGTGAGCAGACCGAGGAGCACGAGCACGCCGCCGATGAGTTCGGTGAAGGCAACGGCGCGGGCGGCGTAGACCGGCCACGGGTCGAAGTCGCGCGAGCGGTCGAAGTCCGGCCAGAGCGGCATCTGCGGCTCGCTCGTCTCCGGGTGCAGCGGCGGATGCACCGCCGAGTGCAGGAAGAGGACGAGGCCGTTCATGCTGCGGACCCGCACCGGGTCTGGAAAGTCCGCGGCCGTGTACCGCGGCGGCTGCCACGCGGAGGCGAGTGCGTAGTTCGGCTGGGAGGCGAGCGTCGCGCCCGCGCCGGGGGCGCGCACAGTGCCGTCCTCTTCCGGCGGGGGAAGTTCCGGGACCGTCGGCGTGGTCGGCTGCGGGGCCGCGCCGGCGGGCTTGATGATGCCGTAGTTCGCCAGCAGAGCGGCCGACTCGCCCGAGACCTCCATGTCGTGGAAGACCTTCACCGCGCCGGCCATCAGGAAGACGATGCCCAGGGCGGCCCGGAGGAACAGGGGGGCGAAGTTCAGGGCGACGGAGTCTCGGAATCGCATGGGCGCACCTCGAGCGTCGTTCGGAGCCGGCCGGGACCGTGCGGGCGCAGGATCGGCCCGTCTGTCTGTCGGGATCGGCCGATCGGGGTTTCGGGCATGATTGGAGGGGGTGGGGATGAGAGAGGAGAGGGGTGGGGATGAGAGAGGAGAGGGGTGGGAAGAGAGAGGAGAGGGGTGGGAAGGGAGAGGAGAGGGGTGGGAAGAGCGAGGAGAGCGGGAGAGGGAGACGGGGCCTGCAAGACCCCGCCCCGGGATGGGGCAGGCCTCCGCCCCACAATCAAGCAGGCAGCGCCTGGGTGGCTGTCTGGTGTCGGGTCGTAGGATTCGCAGAGACGCGGGCGTGGCGGAACTGGCAGACGCGCGGGGTTTAGGTCCCCGTGGCCGCGAGGCCGTGCAGGTTCGACCCCTGTCGCCCGCATTGCGACGCTGCGCACCCGGCGAGGCAAGACGGCACCGGCTTGGTGCCCCTCATCTCCGATCCCGGCCGTCCCACCCGCGGATGGTGTGCATCCCGTAGATGCCGAAGGGAAGCCACGTGCCATCCCACGAGCCTTCCCCGTTTGGGTACGGCTCGATGAGGTCGGCCTTGGCAAACCGGCCCTCGCTCCCGTCCACGAACGCGAGGCCGATCCCGTCCTCGACGGTGCGAATCGGGAACCATCGCACCGGATGGACCTCCGTGATCAGCGCCTTCTGTGCTGGGAACGATGCACTGCTGAGCCAGCTGTGGCCCCGCTGGCTCGGGCCTGTGCGCGTCTCGGGTTCCCAGCGGGCTGCGGGGGATATGGTCACTCAACGCGGAGTTGTCAAATCGCTGAGGTACAGCAATACGTCCAACGAATCGGTCGCGCCATCGTTGTTGTAATCCGCGTCGCCTGCGGCCCACCTCTGCATAAAGAGAACAAAGCCTTTGATCGGATCATCCTCAAGAAATCCGAACTCTTCGAAGAGGCGGTCCTCAAGGCGCGCACGCTGCATCCGAACGTTCTCTCGCTCCAGATCGTTCGGCGCCAGATTCTCGAGTCTCTCGAGTGCAACGAGAGCCAAATCCGCACGGCCGAACCCCGCGGCACTCTGCAGAACCGAAAGCAGCGTTAGCTCAACGGACAGAATCTGACGATCGATACGCCGACGGTCATCCCCGCCGTCGTCCGAAGCCGCTCGCTGTCGGATCGCGTCGAGCCGATCGAGCGCTTCCGCGGCCAGACTGAGCGACTCATATACCCTTCCCTGAGCCTTGAGCGCTGAACCGAGCCTTTGAGCCACTGTCTCGACCGTCCAGACCTCCCCTGCCAGTCGTGGATCATCCCACAGGCCACGGAGTTCCGCCGCATACGCCTCCGTGGATCTGGTTGGATCACTGAGATCGGCGCGCACGAGCCGCAACCGAGCGACAGAGACCGCACCACCAACCACGTCCCAAGCATAGTCGCGGAGAATCTCGTCGATCGCGGCGATCCGCGACATCCTGTCGCCTCGACGCCCGTGCAAAGCCGCGGTTGCTTCGAGCGCTGACGCGACTGTATCGCGCCTGAAGAGGTTGCGGTTCGCAAGGATTCTTGCGTTCACACTCAGCGCCCCTTCCACATCACCGCGAGCCGAGAGCAACGACTGAAGCTGGGAGATGCCGCTGAGATAGCTGTCCGTAAAACGCCGCTTGAGGGATGGGTCGGCATCGTAGATCGCCAACTGCCGCTCGAACGCCCCTTGCGCCTGACGCGACTGCCCGAGCACAAGCCAGTACTGCCCCTGCATCCTGAGTGCCGAGGCGAGATCGAAGCCGCTCTCCGGAGCCTCCACCACCAGATCCAACACGCGGATCGCCTCCACGTGCGCTCCCACTCGCGCAAGCGCAGCAGCGGCGCGGCGGAACAGATTGCTGTGCCCCGGCTGGCCCGATTCGCGCAACCGCAGCGCCTCATTCAGGTCTTCCGCGATCAGGGCGAGGTGCGCTTCCGGGCCGACAACCGCCATCCATTCGCCCTCCCCGACAGGAAGAGAGACTTCCTGCGGCTTCTCCGCCGCGGGTTGCAGACCGGAGTCGCCTTGTGCGTATGCACCGAGCGCGATCATCATCGCAAGAATCAACTTCGTCATGACCATCGTCTCCTGCTCGCGGGGGGGGCTTCTCGTTGTTGTAGGGTCAAGGGTCTGAATAGCAGCCGCAACACGGGGGATCGGGCAGCGGATCGCCGCAGAGTGGCTGACAGCACGCCTCACGGAACATCCCGTCGTATTGTTCATCTGGAGGATCTGGTCCCCCACATTCAGGACGATGCGGGGCGTTCTGTGCAATCTGGAGACTGATCGCGTCCGCGTGTCCTTGTGCAACGCGCTCCCCGCACTTGGCTTCCAGCACCACAATGTAGCCCGGATGCACCGTGCATTCATAGTAGGCCACGGTTTCGGCTTCTACGACATAGCCGGCGACGTCCAATACCTCCCACGCCTCGCGCACTGCGACATTAGAGCAGTGGGAAACCCCGACGGCGAACTTCCGCGTCTCCGTGTACGTCTTACATGCGTTAAAATTGCCGCCTATATTAACACTCACATTAAGTTTCGCGAAGAGCGACGACAGCAGCCCGGTCTGTGCATCCACACTGACCGATGCGCTTACTCCCCAGCATACCTGCTCCTGGCGACTGTACTCGAACTCCAACTCCGTGCACGTGGCTCGCCACTCGCATGGACCGTAAAAGCAGTTGCACGCCTGATTGATTTTCCATCCGCCTTTGTATTCCGTCTGCCCGACCTGTGTCGTCCACGTTTCGACGATGACGTCGTAGTCGTAGGAAACCGAATGCACCTCGAGGCACTCCGCAGGCTGAAGTGGCACGCAGCGGGTTGGACCACTGCTCGGCTGCGCGACAGCAGATTCAGAAAAAGCGAGCGCGTGAAGAATCGCGCACACTACGCAACCGATCAAGCTGGCAAAGAGTTGCATCCGGATGTTCTCCACTTCTCGTCTGTTTTCGATTGCGACTGTGAGCGGAGCAACGGGCAGAGAAGCCGTTTCCGACTGATCGACAATGGCGTCATGGTCACGACCACGTCCAAATCGATCTGGTTCTTCCACGCACGACTCCCATGGGAACCACAACCAGCACTAAATAGATGAGCCAAACCCGGCTCCTCGTGACGCTGTTTTTTCAGGTTTTTGGCCTCAACGCCCGTAAACGGCCTTGACAGATTCCGCCCCCGCCATTATGCTGGGCGTAGTGGGCCGCGGTTGCGTTCCGGCAGGGCCGGAGGGAGTCGCCGTGCCTCATCGCGTGCCACCGAAGGACGACCCCGACCTGCTCGCCATGGCTTTGGGCGGCGACCGCGATGCCGTCGCGGCTGTCCTCTTCCGTCACGCCGCCCGGGTCAAGCGCAGATATCGCGCCAGGCTCAACGGCACCCTCCGCCCCATCCTCGACGCTGATGACGTTCTTGCTGTCATCGCTTTCAGCCTGGACGCCTACGTCCGGTCGGGGCGGCTTGCCGTCGAGAGCGAGGCCCAACTCCGGGCGTTGATCTTCCGCATCGGCGACCGCGCCGTCTCGCGTCTCGCCAGGCAGACCGCCCGACGCCGCAGCCCCGAACGCCTCAACGACGTCCACCCCGGTCGCCACGGTGCCCCCGCGGATCGGCTCGACCTCCCCCGCGCCGACATGTTGCACGCGGTTCGACGGCCCGAGGACCGCGAACTCCTGAGGCTGAGGCTCGCGCGCATCCCCTACGCCGTCATCGCCCAGGTTCTCGGGGTCTCTCCCGCCGCTGCCCGCAAGCGCTGGCAACGCCTGATCGCGGACCTTCCAGCCCCGCGAACAGGGGGGGGGGCAGGCAGGTCGCTATGACCGTGGCCGGGCACGCCGCGTGACAGCCCGCGGCGGATCATGCGCGCCCGCCGCCTGACCGTACCCCGATCGCTCGCGACGGGTGCGTCGCCGGGGTACGAGCCATCGCCGGGTCTCGAGTCTCCCCGCCGTCGCATGAGCCGCCGGGAGCCGCCCGGCCCCGCACGCGGTACGCTCCCACCTCATGCTCCAAAGGGCGATCCAACGCCTGAATCCCTTCCGCGGCCTGCCCAACCCCCGCGAGGTCTGGGCCTGGGGCATGTACGACCTGGCCAACCAGTCGTTCACGCTCATCATCATCACGCTCCTCTTCCCCGTGTACTTCCGCGAGGTCATCTCCCCCGACCCGCGCCGGGCCGAGGCCCTCTGGTCCGCGCTCGGCTCGGGCAGCCTGCTGCTCGTGGTCGCGGTGTCGCCCTTTCTTGGGGCGATCGCCGACGGGCGCGGGTGGAAGAAGCGGATGCTCATCCTCACGGGCGTGCTGGCCGCGGCCCTCACCGCCGGGCTGGCGGCGACCGGCCCCGGCACGGTCCTGCTCGCCGCCTCGCTCTTCCTCTGCGCGAACGTGCTCTACCAACTGGGGGAGAACTTTCTCGCGAGTTTCCTCCCCGAGATCGCCACGCCGCGCAACATCGGACGCGTCTCGGCAACCGGCTGGGCGATGGGCTACGCCGGCGCGCTCGTGCTGCTCGTCATCAGCGCAGGGGCGATCGAGCTCTTCCGCCTGGACAAGACGCAGTGGTCCGCGCTCTTCCTGTTTGCGGGGGTCTGGTTCGCGCTGGGGATGATCCCCTCGATCCTCATCCTCCGCGAGCGTCCCCCCGCCGCCGATCCCGGCCCGCTCTCGGACCTGCTGGGCATGGCGGTGCGGCGCATCCGCGACACCCTCGCCGACGCCCGCCTCTTCTCCCAACTCGCCCGCTTCCTGACCGCCTTTTTCGTCTACGGCTTCGGCGTGCAGACCATCATCTACTTCGCGGGCATCATCGCCAACGACTTCGGGTTCAAGGAGGTGAAACTCGTCCTCTTCGCCCTGCAACTCACCGTGACGGCGGGCGTCGCCTCGGTCGCCACGGCGATGGTGCAGGACCGCATCGGCGCGCGCACGATGGTGCTCATCTCGCTCGGCGTCTGGATCGCCACCGCCGCGGGCATGCTCGCCCTCACCGCCGCGAGCGACCCGCCCGAGTGGCTCTTCTGGCTCGTGGGCAACGGCGTGGGCTTCGGCCTGGGCGGCATAGGCACCAGCAGCCGGTCCCTCGTCGGACGCTTTACCCCCGTCCAGAAAAGCGCGGAGTTCTTCGGCCTCTGGGGCATGACCTACAAACTCGCGGGCGTCGTCGGCGTCCTCACATTCGGCCAGATGAAGGCCTGGCTCGGCGACGTGCCCGCCATGATCGCCCTCACGGCCTTCTTCGTCGTCGGCCTGGTCCTTACGCTCCGCGTCGACGAAACCGCGGGCGTCCGGGCCGCACGCCGCGCCGAACGCAAGGCCGGCGGCCCGCGCGCCCGGCCCGAATAGACTTCCCCATGACCACCGCGCCCGCGCAGGCACCGGCCCCACGCATCGGCGAAGTCCCCGACGAGCGCGGGCGCTTCGGCCCCTACGGCGGCAGTTACGTCCCCGAAACCCTCGTCGCCGCCCT
>JAHCJE010000040.1 GCA_026128865.1 Phycisphaeraceae bacterium
AACTGATCGCGCGGCGCGTCCGCGAGGCCGGGGCGTTCTCGCTGCTCCTCCCGCCGGACATGCCCGTGAGCGAGATCAAGGCCCTCAACCCCAAGGGGATCATCCTCTCCGGCGGCCCCGCGAGCGTCTACGAACCCGGCACGCCCACCTGCGACCCCGCCATCCTCGACCTGGGCGTGCCGGTCCTCGGCATCTGCTACGGCATGCAACTCGCCTGCCAGATGCTCGGCGCGCGAATCGCCCGCGCCCACCGGCGCGAGTTCGGCCGCGCCCACCTCGACATCTCCGATTCGAGCGACCTCTTCGCCGCCGTCCCGAATCGCACCACCGTCTGGATGTCTCACGGCGACCAGGTCGAGAACCTGACCGTGGCCTGCCTCGAAACGATCGCCTCCACGCCCACCTGCCCGCACGCCGCCGTCCGATCCGCTGACCCGGCCCGCCGGTTCTTCGGCGTGCAGTTCCACCCCGAGGTGACCCACACCCCCCACGGCATCGATGTCATCCGGAACTTCCTCTACGAAATCTGCCGCTGCCGGGGGGCGTGGCGCATGGCGGACTACGCCCAGACCGCCTCGGAGCGCATCCGCGATCAGGTCGGCGACGGGCACGTCATCTGCGGCCTTTCCGGAGGGGTTGATTCATCTGTCACGGCTGCCCTGCTCAAGCACGCGATAGCCGACCGCCTCACCTGCGTCTTTGTGGACACGGGCCTCCTCCGGAAGAACGAACGCCACCTCGTCGAAACGACCTTCCGCGATCACTTCCACATCGACCTGCGGGTCGTCGACGCGGCGGAGGCGTTCCTCGCGGACCTCACCGGCGTGGCCGACCCGCAGGAGAAGCGTCGCCGGATCGGCCACCGGTTCATCGAGGTCTTCAACGCCGAGGCCGCCCGCATCGCCGCCGAGGGCGGGCACGCCCGCTTCCTCGCGCAAGGCACGCTCTACCCGGACGTGATCGAGTCCGGCCACTCCGTCGGCGGCAAGTCGGCGGGAATCAAACTGCACCACAACGTCGGCGGCCTGCCCGCCGACCTCGCCTTCGAACTCGTTGAGCCGCTGCGCGACCTCTTCAAGGACGAAGTCCGCAAACTCGGCGAGGTGCTGGGGCTGCCCGACCAGATCATCTGGCGCCACCCTTTCCCGGGGCCGGGTCTGGCCGTGCGCATTCTCGGCGAGGTCACGCGCGAGAAACTCGACGTGCTCCGCGAGTGCGACGAGATCCTGCTCGAAGAAATCGTCGCGGCCGACCTCTACCGCAAGACCAGCCAGGTCTTCGCCGTGCTCCTGCCCGTGCAGTCCGTCGGTGTCATGGGCGACGACCGCACCTACGAGTCCGTCGTCGCCATCCGGGCCGTGGAGACGCAGGACTTCATGACCGCCGACTGGGCGCGCATCCCATTCAGCGTCCTGGCCACGATCTCGGGCCGCATCATCAACGAGGTCCGCGGCGTCAACCGCGTCGTCTACGACATCTCCAGCAAACCGCCGGCGACCATCGAGTGGGAGTGACTCTTCCCTCTGCACGCCGCGTGGTGTGTGTCAGTCACGGTTTCGCAGGGCACGCGCAGCGAGCGTTTCGAGCCTATGGCGTCGGTACTCGTCATCCGTCCAGATGCTCGCGTCTGCACGCTGCATCCGGGAGTGTGGCTCAGTCATCGCGGGTTGTGACACGACGCGGCGATCCAACGAGAGGTCAAGCCGTTGGCCGGTTGTGAACGAAGTCGGCATACGGCCGACCACATCCTCCGGCGCAATGCTCCCGATGTGAAAGATCGTGCCCGGGGGGACCTCCGCACGCATCCCCCACGGGGTGGTGGTGTAGACGGATCTCGGGAAGACCGCCGCGACGCCGCCGTGTACCCGCATGAAAAGGTTGGGGCGGTTGGGAACCTGGTAGACATCCTCGAAGGCGGCGGGCCGGAGGAGATCGATGGGCATCATTCGGCTGCTGACGCCGAGTGGACCTACGTCTGCGACGGTCGGATCGACGCGAATGAGCGATTCCGGGCGAAGATCACCCAGGTTGGTCGACTGAACGGCTTGTGCAGTGGCATCGCTAGCCGCGAGAGCGGCGGCTGCCACCGCGAGTCCGCAATACCGGAGGAATCTGGGCATGGACGTCCCGTTTCTATCGTCACATCCGGGAGTTGGTTCGAGGTGGTTCGGGATTTTGTCCCGTCACCGTGCGGACTCGCCTTTTCCCATGCGGGGACGGAGGCCAGAACGCACCAGGGAAACCGGGACCGCCCGCGAGAGAGGCTCAGGCTGGAGGCATCCCCGATCGTAGTTCACGGCAGAACTGCTCGGCTGCACCCGCCGGGTTCTCGCCGCGAGCAGCAGCGGCGTCGATCCGTTTCACCATCGCGCTGCCGACGATCGCGGCGTCAGCGTGCGCGACGACAGCACGCACCTGCTCCGCTGTGGAGATCCCGAATCCGCAGGCGATCGGGAGGTCCGTCGAACGGCGAAGACTTGCGACACGCTCCGCGACGTCCGGGATATCAGATCGCTCCCCGGTGATGCCTGTCCGAGCAATGAGATAGACGAACCCACTGGAGGCACGAGCAAGATCGGAGGCTCGATCCCGCGGAGTCGTCGGCGCGATCAGGTGCGAAAAGGTCAGGCCGGCGGTTGCCGCCGCCTCGCGGTATCCGATTCCCTCTTCGAGAGGGAGATCGGGGACAATCACGCCATCAAACCCCGCGGCGACGAGACGAGGGATGAACCCTTGGAGGCCTCCAAGGCGGTGCACGATCGAGATACTGACCATCGCTACGACCCCGATGCTCAGGCTGTCACGAACGTCCGCAACCTGGTCGATCACCGATTCTGGGGTTGAACCGGCCGCGATCGCCCGGTGCATCGCTCCCGCAATCACCGGGCCGTCTGCGATCGGATCGGAGAAGGGAATTCCGACTTCGACGATATCCGCACCACCCGCCTGAAGGGCCTGCAAAGTCATCCCTGTGGCGTTTGGCAGGGGAAAACCCCCGCAAATGAAGGGCATCAGGAGGCGACCACGACGCTCCCTTGCCCGCGCGAATGCGGCATCGATTCGGTTCATGGGGTCACAGAGTAGTACCCAGCCAGGGGATTGGTCGAGGGGGGATCGAAGCCCCTGCCCATTGACGGGTAAAGTCATCCAAAGTATTCTCGGAATTGATGGCCCTGAGAGGGGGGCTATTGCGGATACTCATGGGGGATTCGATTCTGCTGTTGGCTCACTTGGAGGGTGTAGCGTTGCGTCGGCAGTTCGTTCGGCTGCCCCGGAGTTCGGGTGAGGTTGTCACCCCTACGTCACGATCACGTGCGAAGAAAGGATCGAGCATGAAGTGGGTTCGCGATCGGATCGCGCTGTGTCTCGGTGCGCTGATGGCATGCGCGGCATGGGCCGCCGGCTCTGACGATGTGCGTGCACTGCACGCTGCCGGCATCGCGCCGGACGACCCGAGGGCGGCGCTCCACACGTTGCTCGAGGATCCGACAGTCTGGATCGAGTACGACCCGTTCACGATCCTGGTGCAACTCGCGCCCGGGGCAGGTCCGGAGGCGATCGCCGCTGTGGTCGGTGGGACCGTCCTCGATGAGTTCACGCTTGTCCCGGGTCTTGTGCACATCAGCCTTGGCGGAGGCGTGAGCGTCGAGCAGGCGATCCTGACGCTGAGCCAGCCGCTTCTTGCGGGTTCCGTCATCTACGCGGAGCCTGACTACATCGTGCGGACCTGCGGCATTCCGAACGACACGCACTTCTCACGCCTGTGGGGGATGCACAACACGGGGCAGAACGTGAACGGGATCGTGGGCAAGCCCGACGCGGACATCGACGCCCCGGAAGCGTGGGACTCGTACACCGGCAATCCGAACTTCGTGATCGCCATCATCGACACCGGCATCAACTACACCCACCCTGACCTCATGGCGAACCGCTGGGTGAACCCGGGCGAGATCCCGAACAACGGGATCGACGACGACGGGAACGGCTACATCGACGACGTCTATGGGTGGAACTTCTACAACAACAACAACAACCCGTACGACACCGGACACGGCACGCACGTCGCCGGCACAGTCGGCGCGGTGGGCAACAACGGGCAGGGCGTCGTCGGCGTCAACTGGCAGTGCAAGCTGATGGCGCTGAAGTTTCTCGGATCCGGCGGCGGCACGATCTCAGGCGCGATCAACTCCCTGCAGTACTCGGTGGCGAAGGGCGTGAAGGTCTCGAACAACTCGTGGAGCGGGGGCGGGTACTCCTCGTCGCTCTTCAACGCCATCGAGAACTCCAAGTCCGTCGGGCACATCTTCGTCTGCGCCGCCGGCAACGACGGATTGAACATCGACTCCTTCCCCGTCTATCCGGCCTCGTACACGAACACGAACCTGCTCGCCGTCGCCGCAACGACGAGCAACGACACAAGAGCCAGCTTCTCGAACTACGGCAAGAATACCGTTGACCTTGGCGCACCCGGCGCGAACGTCTACAGCACGTATGGCACGAGCGGCTATGCCTACATGGACGGCACGTCGATGGCCTCGCCGCACGCTGCAGGCGTGGTCGCTCTCGTCTACGGCAAGAACCCGAACCAGCCTTGGAACACCGTCTATCAACAGGTCATGACGACGACGAGGCCGATCGCAGCACTGGCGAACATCACCGTCACCGGTGGCGTCGTGAACGCTGCGGACGCCGTCGGTTACACGCCCAATCAGCCCCCGGTGCTTACCGTGACCGGGCCCGCCAACGGCTCAGTGTTCGTCGTAGGCACACCCGTCACGTTCTCGGGCACGGCCATTGACCCGGAAGACGGCAACATCTCGTCGCAGATCGTCTGGGTTTCCCACGCGGACGGTGTGATCGGAACGGGGGCGAACGTCACGACGTCGTCGCTCTCCCTCGGTATCCACTACATGATGCCGAGCGTCACCGATTCCGGCGGCCTCACCGATGACGACTTCTTCTCCATCCAGATCGTCCCCGCGAGCATTCCCAACGCTCCCACGATCGTCTCCGGCGAGGAGGGCAACCCTGGACAAGGAGTCGTCGTCTGGGCCGACAACTCAAACAACGAGACCGGATTCCAGATTCAGCGGCAGCAGAAGGTAGCCGGCAAGTGGGTTAGCAACACGATCGTCGGCTCGGTCGGCCCGAACGTTACCACCTTCATCGACAACGTCGGACAAGGCGGCTGGCGCTACCGCGTTCGCGCCAACGGCTCCGGTGGTTACTCCGCATGGTCCGGGTGGATCGTGCTCCGCGCCGCTACGCCTGCGAAACCGACCGTCTCAGCCTCCGGAGGCACGATCTTCGTCGGCTGGAATGATCCGTCCGGCATCGAGTCCGGCTTCGAGATCCAGCGTCAGCAGCGCGTCGGCAACGCATGGACCAACACGACGGTGATCGGCACAGTCGGCGCCGACGTCACGGGCACGACCGACAATCCGCCCTCGGGTCGCTACCGCTACCGCGTACGTACGCTTTCTGACGGCCGCATCAGCACGTGGTCGGTGTGGTCGGCTGCGGTCGACAACTGACCGCACAGCTCGAAGTTTCTCGCACGGGGCCGATCCTTGCGGGTCGGCCCCGTGTGCATGCGCTCAGCCGACCTCATCGGGCAGCGATTCCAAGCCCTCCGTGAGCACGCGCGGCCCGGTCTCGGTGATCAGCACGTCGTGCTCGTAATGCACGCTCATCGACCCATCAGCGGTGAAGATCGGCCATTCGTGTCGTGTCTGCCTGGTGCGGCCCGTGCCGACCGCAATCATCGGCTCCACCGCGACGAGCGTGCCGGGCCTGCAAGGCTCGCCGCCATCGGGCCACTCGAACGGCGAGCCGGGCACGACGTTTGAAATGAACGGTGGTTCATGCAATCTCCGCCCATACCCGTGCCCTCCGAGCCCGCGCACGAGGTGGAAGCCGCATTCACTCTCGACGTGCCCTTGGACCGCCCTTGCCCACGCGACGTAGGTGTTGTCGGGCCGTAGCTCCGTGATCCCTCGCCGGATGGCCTCTTTGCCGCACGCCATGAGTCGCCGGACCTCGTTCGTCGGGCGGCCGATGGAGTAGGTCCACGCGGCGTCGCCGATCCAGCCGCGGTGAATGACGCCGACGTCAATCTTGAGCAGGTCACCCTGGGAGAGCGGGCGTGTGAGGTACCCGGCCGTTCCGTGGACAATGCAATCGTTCACACTCAGACAGGCATGAGACGGGAAGGGCGGAGTCTTCGGGACTTTGTAGTGGAGGAAACACGAGCGACACCGCAACTCCTCGAGTGTACGAGCGACAAAGCGGTCGATCTCCGCGAGGGTCTGCCCCTGCCGCAGAAAGCCGACAAGGCGGCGGTGCGTCTCGACGACGCACTGCGCCGCCGCATAGGCAAGTTCGGCATCGGTTTCTGTAACGGTGGTCGCCCGCGGCATGGGCGCAATGGTAGCGGCCTGTAGCGATACCTACGCTCTCAGCCGCGTGAAGGTCGCCGTGGTCATCAATGAGCGGTCGGGGCGGGGCCATGCCCGACGGCTTGGTCTTGCCGCTGCGGACGCCTTACGCCTGGCAGGCCACAAGCCCGTCGTCACTCCAGTCGGTCCGAAGAGCGACACAACCAGTCTCGCGGCCGCCGTCGATTCGTGCTCGCATGCAGTTGTTGTCGGGGGTGATGGAACCGTGAATCACCTCCTCGACCTCATCAAAGCCGCGGGAATCCCGCTCTACCACCTGCCGACCGGCAACGAAAACCTGCTCGCCCGCGAGTTCGGCATGAACGCCAGCGTGCCTCGCTTGCTCGCCGCTCTGCACCGCAACCTCGTCCTCCGAGTGGATCTCGGGATGTGCAACGGGCGGGCCTTTTCCCTCATGGCATCCATCGGCCCGGACGCCGGAGTCATCCACCGCGTTCACGCCTCGCGTACCAGAGCGAACGGACATGTCGCCTACATCAAGCCGGTGCTCGATGAGTTGATCCGGCCGCACCTGCCAAGGTTGACCGTGACAGTCGATGGAGAATCGATTGCCCACGGACAGCGCGGGTTTGTCGTCGTCGCCAACAGCCGCCACTACGGACTGCGGATCGATCCATGCCCACGAGCAAACGTAGCAGACGGCCTGCTCGACGCCGCGTTTTTCCCGGCGTCGTCAGCGGCGGTCGCTCTCGGATGGATGCTGGCCGCACGATGCCGGCTTCTGTTGCAACATCCGTCATGTCTGCGTGCGAGTGGACGGGTCATCGAGGTCAGGAGCCAGGACGCCGATGCACCCTGCCAGATCGACGGCGAAATCGGCCCGGTTGGCGACCTGACCGAGACTCCGGGTCAGGCGCTTTGGCGTTGCACAGCGGAGCCGCAAGCCGTTTCGATCCTCGTTCCCGAATAGCCGGCAATACCGACCTCACGCTCCCACAGCGACTCCCTCGCTAACCACGGTATCCACGGCGTCCATCCCAAACTCCCATGCGAGGAGCCGTTCGTCAGCGTGTCTGAGCAGGACAAGGTCGGCCCGCATCCCGGGCGCAATGACGCCCCGGTCGCGCATGCCGAGCACGCAGGCCGCGTTCACTGTTGCGGCGCAGATCGCCTCTGCGACGGTGAGGCCGCAGTTCCGCACGCCGAGAGCAATCGCCATCGGCATGGAACCACACGGGGCGCTGCCGGGGTTCCAGTTGGTTGCCAACGCGACTGCAACACCCCCGTCGATCATGCTCCTGCCGTCGGCATACCGGCCGTCGAGGTGGAAGCCCGAACACGGGAGCAGGACAGCCGCCGTCCTCGAAGCGGACAGCGATTCAACGCCCTCCCGCACGCTTGCCTCGAGATGGTCGGCGGAGGCGAATCCGCGTCGTGCGGCCTCGGGCACCATGCCGAGGCATGTGAACTGGTCTGCGTGCACCCGGCACGGATGCCCTCGCATCGCCGCGGCATCGAACAGACGCAGGCATTCCTCGACTGTCCAAGCGCCGCTCTCGCAATAGGCGTCGAATGCGATGCCGGGAAACTCGGCCGAAACTGCGGGCAGTGTCTCTTCGATCGTTCGACGCACGAAGGTATCGCGCGGCACGTCAGGGTCGATGGCGTGTCCGATGCAGGCCGTTGGGACGACCGTACCCTTCCACGCCTCGCCCGCGAGCCGAATCGCGCGAAGCATTTTCAACTCGTCAGCCGTCGTGAGGCCGTAGCCGCTTTTAACCTCGATCGTAGTCGTGCCTAAGCGCAACGCACGGTTCAGGCGCTCAACGAGTCCATCGGCGAGTTCCTGCTCGCTCGCGCAACGCACCGCGCGCACCGTGGCCAGAATGCCTCCGCCCCGCTTCAGCGTGTCAAGGTACGCCTCCCCGCGGAGTCTGGCTTCCCATTCATCAAGCCTGTTCCCTGCCCAGCATGCGTGCGTGTGGCAATCGACAAAGCCGGGCAGGAGTACGCGTCCACGCGCGTCGATCACCTGTGTGCCCGGGGGCTGGGAGCCCACGCTGCTTGGTCCGACTGACTCGATCTTGCCGGCACTCACGAGCACGTCCCCCCGGTGGGCGGGTGCGATCTCGCCCATTGCGGCGCCGCGACGAAGCTCGGGCGGTCCGGGGATGGTGAACACCCGAGCATCACGGATGAGGAGGTTCACTGGACACGCTCCGCCACACCACGGAGGAACGCGAGGAAGAGCCACGCCGCGAGCCTTGCCGTACGCCCACGATCATCCGTCGCAGGGTTGAGTTCCATGACGTCGAAGCAGACGACCCTGGGACAGCGGCCAACCTCGCGAGCAACCTCTGCGGCCTCTGTGGACGACCAGCCGGCCGGGTTCATGGCGCTGACGCCCGGCGCAAAGGCCATGTCGATGACATCCAGATCAAACGTTGCGAACAGCGGCGAGTCCCCTTCCTCCAGTACAGCCTGGAGCTCGGACCGGCCCCGGATACACCCACCGTGCTTGATGAACCAGCGTGCGTGCTCCGCGCTATTGACGGTCGATGAATAACCAAACAAGTCCACGCGGCGGACACCACAGCGTTCGATCAGCGCCCGCATCGGCATCCCACTGCCGGTCTGTTCCCGCACGTCGAGGTGGGGGTCGAACGAAATGCCGGCCAACCGCGGACGCCGAACCGACGCGGCTCGGACGAACGCGAATGTCAGGTCGTGGCCGCCACCGATGCCGACGGGCAGCAACCCCGCATCGATCAACGCCCCGGCGGCCTGCGTCACGCGACTGTGCGTCTCCTCCAGATCGTCGCCCGCCGGCTGCACGTCCCCTGCGTCGTAGACTGCGGGCCAGTTGAGACCGTCCGGCATCGCCGCACCCAGTCGAGTGAGTGCATCGCGGAAGGCTGCCGGCCCCGCTGCCGCCCCGACCCGACCGCCATTCAGCCGTACGCCCGTGTCATCAGGCATGCCGAGCAGTGCGACGCGGCATCCATCGGGCTGGCCGGTTCGCACCAGCGACGCGAAGTGTCTCCCGTCGCGTGCCGGCCATTCACATGCTTGAACGTGCGGAACGATCACCCAGCGAGGATACCCTGACCGATCGTCAGGCTGTTCCGGACGTCAGGACAGCGGTGCGGGGCATGCCTGCCGGATGCCGAACGGGGCAGACAGGCATGGCGACCGGAGCCTCGCTGTCTGGTGAATATGTTGTCGCCGAGTTGCAGAACCGAACCAGCGTGCAACAATCACCCGCGTCGGGTCCGACGGGGGTCCGACTCCGCACGGCAGCGCGTCGGAGACGCGTCGCCCAGGGTCGCGAGGAGCAGGCGAGCATGACGCGGCGAGAGCTGAACGGCAATGGTGCGCGCACGGCACACGTCGGCGCAATAGAGCGCTACGGAGCGGAGGGCACAGGCATGACGCGATGGGAGGACGTGGAAGCGACCTTCTCCTGCGACGTGTTCACCGAGCGCGTCATGCAGCAGCGCCTGCCGAAGGACGTGTTCCGTCGCCTGCTGCGCACCATCCATCACGGCGACCCGCTCGAGATCGAGGTCGCTGACGTCATCGCCGCCGCCATGAAGGATTGGGCCGTCGAGAACGGCGCGACGCACTACACGCACTGGTTCCAGCCCCTCACCGGACTGACAGCCGAGAAGCACGACTCGTTTCTAACTCCCGACGGGCACGGCGGCGCGCTCAGCGAGTTCACCGGCACGATGCTTGTGCAGGGCGAGCCGGACGCTTCGAGTTTCCCGTCCGGTGGGCTGCGGGCGACGTTCGAGGCGCGTGGATACACGGCGTGGGACGCGACCAGCCCGGTGTTCCTGATGCGCGGTCCGAACTACGCCACCCTGTGCATCCCCACGGCGTTCGTGTCGTGGAACGGCGAGGCGCTGGACAAGAAGACACCGCTGCTTCGGTCGATGGACGCTCTCTCCGCGGCCGCGCTGCGGGTGCTGCGCATCTTCGGCAGCGACACCGGCGTGCGCCGGGTCTACGCGACGGTCGGCGCGGAACAGGAATACTTCCTCATCGACCAGTCGCTCTTCTACGCGCGACCGGACCTCTCGACCTGCGACAGGACGCTCTTCGGCGCGAGGCCCCCCAAGGGGCAGCAGCTGGAGGACCACTACTTCGGGTCGATCCCGCCCCGTGTGCTGGCGTTCATGGCCGAGTGCGAACGTGAGCTGTACCGGCTGGGCGTGCCCGTGAAGACGCGGCACAACGAGGTCGCGCCGGGGCAGTTCGAACTGGCGGCACACTACGAGACCGCGAACGTGGCCTGCGACCACCAGATGATCGTCATGGAGACGCTCAAGCGAGTCGCGCCCCGCTACGGCCTGCGGTGCGTACTGGCCGAGAAGCCCTTCGCGGGCATCAACGGATCGGGCAAGCACCTGAACTGGTCGATGGCGACCGATACGGGGGAGAACCTGCTGGATCCGCAGGACGACACGCACTCGAACATGGAGTTCCTGACGTTTCTGTGCGCCGTGATCCGCGCCGTGGACCTGAACGCGGACCTGCTGCGGGCTTCGGTGGCGAGCGCGGGAAACGACCACCGCCTGGGCGCCAACGAGGCGCCGCCCGCGATCATCTCGATCTTTCTGGGCGACATGCTGACGGACATCATCGAGCAGTTGGCCGCAGGCGCGCCGAAGAAGACCATGCGCGGCGGGAAACTCGACCTCGGGGCGGCGACGCTGCCGCAGATCCCCCGGCACACGGGGGACCGGAACCGGACCTCGCCGTTCGCGTTCACGGGCAACAAGTTTGAGTTTCGAGCGGTGGGCTCGTCGGCGAGCGTCGCCTGGCCGACGACGGTGCTGAACACGATCGTCACCGATTCCCTGCATCACCTGGCGGACGAACTCGAGAAGGCCACCGGCGCGAACCCGACGCCTCAGAAACTGGAAACCTCGGTGTGGAAGGTGCTGCAGGGAGTCGTGAAGGAGCACCGCCGCGTGATCTTCAACGGCGACGGCTACGACGCGGCGTGGCACGCGGAGGCCGAGAAGCGCGGCTTGCCGAACCTGCGGGACACGGTGGATGCGCTGCCGGTGCTGAAGTCGAAGAAGGCGACGGACCTTTTCAAGCGGCACAAGGTGCTGAGCAAGCCGGAACTGGAGAGCCGGGCGTACATCTTTGTGGAGAAGTACATCAAGCAGGTCACGATCGAGGCCGAGACGATGGTCTCCATGGCTCGGACGATGATCCTGCCCGCGGCACTCCGCCAGCAGGCCGAGATCGCGGAGACTGTTGCCGCGACCGAGGCCGCGGATGTGGACGCGGGCGACGCCCGGGCGGCCCTGGAGGACTTCGCGGACCTCGTGACGCGGTTCAGGACGGCGATCGGTCGTGTTGAGGCAGCGCTCCGACACGAGTCGTCCAACCCGGACAAGCACGCCGAACACATCAAGCGTGCGGTCCGTCCGGCCATGGCGGACCTGCGTGAGCTGGGCGACGAACTGGAGATGCACATAGCCGACGATCTCTGGACGCTGCCCAAATACCGCGAGATGCTGGCAATACGCTGAGAGTCCACCGAGCAGCGGCTTCATCGATTCCCAATCGCCCCTACCGCCGCGTGCGTGAGCCGAGTCCTCGGGTTCGGTATGATGCCCCAAAGGCCCTGTAGCTCAGCGGTCAGAGCAGGCGACTCATAATCGCTCGGTCCCCGGTTCGAATCCGGGCGGGGCCACGTGGTCGTTGGAAGGGGCTTGTGCGGTGGGGTGGGAATGCTATACTGGCGAGGTCCGGATTTCGGGGCCGGGCGAGGAGTGGCCCGATCGGGCTGGGCGTTCGTGATGCATCCCAGAGGCCATCGCGTGGGCGGGCGTCGCGTCGGCGCGGGCGTTGCCCTGCGCACACCGCGTGCCTTCACGCTGCTGGAACTCCTCGTCAGCATCGCGATCGTGGCGGTGCTGCTCGGGCTGGTCGTTCCCGGGCTGGCGATGTCGATGAAGTCGGCGCGAGGGTTTCGGTGCCAGATGGCGCTGCGCAGCGTCGCGTTCGACTTTGCTGTCTTCGCCGACGACACACTGCACGGCGACCGCGGCGACGACGCGGCGTGGGGCAACCGCTTCAGGCTAAGCACGTTCCAGGAAAGCCAGTACGGCATCGACGAGTTCTGGCGCTGGGATGGCGAAGATTCCCACACGGTGCCCGACGAGTCTCGCTACGACCCGATGCGTTGCTCGGAGGTCAAGGGGCCGCTGACGCTCCGCAGGGACCTGCCCTGCGGGAAGCCCGGCGCGATCTCTCCTCCTGAGAACGTGTCGTTCGGCTTCAACGCGCGGCTGCACCGGGCAGAGGTCGTGAGCGGCGACGGCAAGGTGAAAGCGGTGTACGTGATGCTGACGCAGGACATCCTGTCGCAGACGGATGTCCCGCTGGCGTGGGACGTGGACGGCGCGCTCGCGGCACAGAAAGGGGTCGAGCCGGTGTTCTCCGCGCCATCGCTCGACAGCCAAGGCCCGTACGCAGGCGACGCGTACTGGTTCCCCGGCCTTCGGCACAACGGAGCGGCCAACTTCGCGTTCATGGACGGGCGCGTGGAGTCGTCGCGAGTTCCGCTGGACGAGGACGGCTGGCGCTGGGGCTACCAGCCTGTCCGCTAGCCGCGCCCAGCCATGACGCTGCAACGAAAGTTCGCGGTGCTGCTCGTGCTGCTGGGGCTGACGGTGGCGGCGAATCTCGGCGCGGCGGTCTGGGTCGTGAACATGCTCGACCGCGAGCAGCGCGAGCCGATCGAGGGGCTGACGCGCGTGCTGAGCGGAATGAGCCGCCTGAAGCGATCCCTCTGGGATCAGGCCGAGATGCTCGATCTGCCGGTGCTGGAGAGCGGGGAGATGGAGGACGATGGCGCCGCCCCGGACCCCAACGGCACACTGCAACGCTTCGAGGCGTCCATCGACCGCGTGCAGCGCGAGATCGACCTTCTTGAATCCGGCGGTTCGTACGTGGTGCGCTCGGGCATCAGCACGACCAGGAACCTGCGAGCGCGGATCGAACTGACCGCCGACGAGGTTGCCAAGTGGCTCGGTCAACGCGACGACGACGCGCGAGAGCGAGCCAGAAGGAACCTGTACGAGTTGCACGAGTTGATCGAGCGCATCGAGGGCAGGTTGCTCGCGGATGCACGGATCGCGGCCGAGTACGGGGCGGACCTGCGGCGAAGGATGTCGTTCGTGCTCGGGGCCTCGCTCGTTGTGGTTGTGCTTTCCGCGTGGCTTGCGGTGGTGCTCTTCCGGCGATGGGTGCTGCGGCCGGTCGGGCTGCTGCGCGTCGCAGCGGACGAGATCGCGCGAGGGAACTTCGAGCATCGCGTTCCCGAACTGGCCCGCGATGAACTTGGCCTGTTGAGCCGCGAGGTCAACGACATGGCACAGACGATCTCCCGCATGCAGTCTGAACGGATCGAGCGGGAGCGGCTGGCCGCCGTCGGCGAGATGGCGCGGAGCGTCGCCCACAACATCCGCAACCCGCTGGGCGGCATCCGCGCTCTCGCCGAACTCTCCGCCGACGAACTGCCGCCCGACTCACCCATCCGCGAGAATCAGGCGAGGATTGTCCGCACCGTGGACCGCTTCTCCGCCTGGCTGAACGGGCTTCTTCACGCGACGACGCCGCTCGAACTGCACCCCGTTGAAGGCGAGGTCGCGGCATGGCTGGAAGGCATCGTGGAGACACATCGCGCTTCGGCCCAGTCGCGCGGCGTCCGCCTGGAACTCGACGCGGGCGCGGCCCCGGGAGGCGCGGTCTTTGATCGCCGGCACCTGGAACAGGCCGTGGTCGCTCTGCTGACCAACGCGATCGAGGCCTCGAGGGCCGGCGGGCGGGTGCAGGTCCGGGCGTTCTCGGACGACTCGTGGTGGGGCGTTGTGGTGGAGGACGAGGGGGGTGGGGTGCCGGAAGAGTTGCGAGAGCGCGTATTCGCCCCATACTTCACCACGAAGCCCGAAGGCTCTGGCATAGGTCTTGCCAGTGTGAGGCGTGTCGTTGGACAGCACGGCGGGCGCGTCTGGGTCGAAAACCGCTCCGACGGGTCGGGCGCGGCGGGCTGGACCGGGCCGGGGGCCGTGTTCACGCTCAGGCTGCCGCTGGGACTGGCGGCAGGTACGGCCAGTGGTGGCCAGACGGGACCACGCCATGGCGAGAGTGCTGATCATTGAGGACGAGGAGAACCTGAGGTTTTCGATGCGCCGTGCGCTCGAGCGGGCCGGGCACCAGGTCGAGGAATCGGCCACCGCGTCTGGAGGCCTGTCCGCCGCGGAGGAGGGCGTGTTCGACGCTCTCATCACGGATGTGAACCTCGGAGCCGGGTCGGATGGGCTGTCGGTCGTCCAGCAGGTCCGTGAGCGTGGGTTCGAGGGCGCGATCGTTGTTGTGACCGGGTACGGCAGTGTCGAGGGCGCGGTGTCCGCGATGAAACAGGGTGCGGACGACTACCTGCTCAAACCCGTGAGCCTCGAGGAACTGGGCCTGCTTCTGGAGCGCCTGCTTGAGGAGCGTCGGGCACGGACCCGTCTCCGGCTCTACCAGCGGCTGGAGTCCGCCCGCGATTCGCAGCGCGAACTGCTCGGCGAAAGCCCCGCGTGGCGCGAGACGGTGAGGCTTGCCGAGAGGCTCGCGAAGTTGCCGCTCCCGAAGGCCGAGGGCGTGTCGTTGCCGACGGTGCTTCTGCTCGGCGAGACGGGGACGGGCAAGGGCCTGCTCGCGCGGCACGTGCACCGCTCGTCGGAGTCGCCGGATGCGCCGTTTGTCCACGTCAACTGCACTGCGCTGCCTGCCAACCTCGTGGAGTCGGAGTTGTTCGGGCACGAGCGCGGGGCGTTCACCGATGCGAAGACGGCCCGCGAGGGCCTCTTTGAAATGGCCGACGGCGGCACGATCTTCCTCGACGAGATCGGCGACATGCCGGCGGACTTGCAGGCGAAACTGCTGACGGTGCTGGAGGAGGGGGCGTTCCGACGGGTCGGCGGGTCGAAGCCGCGCCGAGTGAAGGCCCGTGTGATCGCGGCGACGAACCTCAATCTCGCCGAGCGCGTGGAGCGTGGCGAGTTCCGACGGGACCTGTTCTACCGGCTCAACGCCTTTACTGTGACGATTCCCGCGCTGCGTGATCGCAACGATGACGCGGTGCTGATCGGCCGCGAGATGGCGGCGCGGTTCGGGAAGCAGTTCGGTCGCGCGGGGCTGCGGCTCTCTCCGGAGGCCGAGGCCGCGGTGCGCGGGCATGGCTGGCCCGGGAACGTGAGGGAACTGATCAACGCCCTGCAGCGGGCAGCGCTGCTGTGCGACGGAGAAGAGATCGGCCCAGGCGTACTCGGCCTTGCGGGTGTGCGCACCGGCCCGATCAAGGCGAGGCCCATCCCCTCGCAGGCGCCGGCTCCGAAGCCCGATGGACTGGTCTTTGACTTCGATCAGGGCGTCCACACGGCCGAAGAAGTCGAAAAGCAACTCATCATTCAGGCGCTGGCGCGCACGCGGGGCAACGTCTCGCGTGCGGCGAGACTCATCTCGATGCAGCGGAGCAGCCTGCGCTACCGGATCGAACGCTACAACCTCCACGAGTTCGTGCAGGAGTTGACGCGATGAGGCGCTGCGCCTGGAGCACGTGCCTGCTGACCGTCGTGAGCGGGCTTCCCGCCGTCGCATTCGCGCTCAGCGGAGACTGCGTCTCCTGGGTCGACCCGCGCGGCGACGCCGTGATCCGCCGCACCGATCCCGGCAACGACGGCCCGATCATGCCCGGCGCGACCCTGCCCGACGTGGTCCGGGTCAGTCTCTGCGCCTGGCAGCCCACCGACCCGGTCGCCGATCCGTACACCGGCACGTCGATCGATCCGGACGACGCGCACTTGTTCAGGCTCGACGTGGTCTTCGCCGGCGTCGTCAATCCGCCCGGACCGCTGGGGTTTTACGGGCAGCCCTACGACCCCTTCCGGCACGGCCCAAGCCCCGTCATCGGCTACCTCGACATCGACGTGGACTCGAAGAACACGGGGGGCGAACTCGGCTCCGCCGCCCGATCGCGGTACCTGGCGAACGTCGCTCGATTCGGGAGGCTCCCCTACGGCTCGATCTCCGAGCGAGTCGCCACGTCCGCGTTCGATTACGACTGGAACTTCGGCACGCCGCCGCAGTACGAGCGGACGGGCGCGGACTTCGCGCTGGTCTTCTGCGGGTGCTGGGGGTTGTCCGTCGTCAGCGAAGGCGGCAACGGGAACGGCGTGTTCGACGAGGGTGAGACGTGGATCGTGCGAGGCAGGCTGTTTCAGCGCACCAACGGCTACCAGGAGGCGAGTTCCGCGTGGGGCGGGAGCGGGTTCGGAACCTACGACCCGCACGTCAACGTGCGGTTCTCGCACGACACAGACACCGATGAAACGGCCGTCACGCTGGTCTTTGCGCTCGACATGACCGGCGCAGCCATGCTCGCGGGGCAGCCGGAGCAGCCGATCAACTACAACGTCGGCGACCACGTCAGCATCGTCGAGGCGCTGTCCGACGTCATCGACGGCGCGGACGCCGGCGGCTTGAGCGAGCCTGCCTGGGAACTCATCAAGGGCTGGAGAGGGCGCAACCCGTTCGACTACCTCGACCCGACGGAGTGGACCGTCACTGCGCTCTTCGGGATGCCCTACGCGGAGCAGCAGGCCGGCACGATCTACGTCTGGACGGACTCCGGCATGGGAGAGTGCCACGGCGACCTGAACGCGAATGGGTACGCGACCGCGGCGGACAAGGCGCTGTTGCGTGAGGCCGTCTACGACCTGGACGGCGGACCCCAGGATGCTGACGGCATCGTCAACGGCCGCGTCGTCATTGTCGACCCCGGCCCGAACTTCAGCCTGTTCGACATCAACGGCGACACCGTCGTCAACCTCGACGACTTCCGGGTGTACGGCAAACCCGCCGACTTCGACGGGAACGGCGTCGTCAACACGCTTGACTTCATCGCGTTCCTCAACGCGTGGGTCGCGGGCGATCCCGCGGCGGACTTCGACCTCAATCAGGTCGTGAACACGCTGGACTTCATCGCGTTCCTGAACGAGTGGGTGCAGGGCTGACCTAACGCGCCGCACTGGCCGCGACGTTCGCCAGACCTGGCCATTTCGCATCAACGCGCCCGTGAAGCCCGCCCGTCGTGCATCGAAAGCGGCGTTCAACGTCTGGCACGCACGCTGCATATCGAGTCGGTGGCGGCATCGTGGCCGCGACTCATACACCGATTGGCAGGAGGTTCCAGATGAATGCTCGAAGGTCCGCGCTCGGCGCGGCGGTTGTCGGTGCGCTCGTGCAGGGCGCGATTGCCCAGTTCAGTTTCAACGCCGGTGTCGGCTACCCGGCCCCCGAGCGCCCCGACGGCGCGACCGCGGCCGACTTCAACGGCGACGGCTTTGCCGATCTCGCCGTCGCCACCGAGAACCCGAACAAGGTGTCGTTCCTCTACAACAACGGCAACGGCACGTTCGCCGCTCCGGTGAACGTGCTCACCGGCGGGGGCACCGGGCCCGGCTTCGTGGCGGCGGGCGACTTCGACGGCGACGGCGACCTCGACGTGGTGGTTGCCCTCAAGAACATCGGTGTCGTCCGCGTCTACGTCAACAACGCGGGCGCGTTCGCCGCCGGCAGCAGCACAACAGTGGGCGACGAGCCTCGATGGATCGCCACCGGCGACATCGACGGCGACGGCGACCTCGACATGGTGGTCGTCAACCGGGGCTCCAACTCCGCGAGCGTGCTGCTCAACGACGGGACAGGCTCCTTCACCACGTCAACCGTGGCGGTCGGCGCGGACCCGCGATCCGCCGCCATCGGGGACTTCGACCGCGACGGACACCCGGACATCGCCGTCACGAACCACGACGACCGCACCATCAGCATCCTCGCCAACAACGGCGCGGGCGGCTTCACGCTCGCGGCCACGCTCTCCGTCGGCGCGCAACTCCGTCCCGACGGCCTCCTCGCGACCGACCTCACGGGCGATGGCCACGCCGACCTCGCCGCCGCTACCTCCGGGAACGGACTCAACTTCGCCAGCGTGTTCGTCAACACAGCGGGCGGGCTGACCGGCCCGACCAACTACGCCGTCGGCGGGGCCAACCCCGTCTCCATCGCCGCGGGCGATTTCGACGGCGACGGCGACGCCGACCTGGTGACCGTCAACCAGGACTCCGCCAATGTCTCACTGCTCGCCAACAACGGCGCGGGCGCGTACGGCGCGTCGATGCAACTCGCCGTCGGCGCGACGCCCCAGCACGTCGCCGTGCGAGACCTCACCGGCAACGGCACGCCGGACATCGCAGTCTCCAACCGTGACAGCAACTCCGTCACTGTCCTGGTGAACGCGGCTGCTCCGCCCTGTCCCGCGGACTTCAACGGCGACACGGTGGTCAACTCGCTGGACGTGCTCGCCTTCCTGAACGCCTACACGAGCGCCGACCCGTCGGCCGATATCAATGGCGACACGATCATCAACTCGCTCGACGTGCTCGCCTTCCTCAATCTGTACAACGCCGGCTGCGTGTGATCGCAACGCCGGACGCACCCTCCCCCGGCAGGTCGAGAGGCCGGCCGGGGCGATTCCCGTCACTCTCGGCCGGTCGCTCGCTCCCCCGGCGGGCGGCCGGCATTCTCCGCCGGATCATCCTCCGCCAGACCGTCGCGCCCGCCGCGCCTGCACGCCGGGGTCGGCGTTCACGATCCGCTCGACGACTTCGGGCGTTAGCGGGTCGCCCGTGTCGAGCGGGTAGCCCTGCCAACGCACAACCCCGTCGCTGCTGATGACCAGCACGTGCGGGATGCCCTCGACGCCGATCGCCTTCGACATCCGCTTCTGCGTGTCGATCGCCTGGGGGTAGTACATGTTGTTGGCGGCCATGAACTCGCGGACCTTCTCCGCAGGCTCGTCGCTGACGCCGATCACGACCACGTCGTGACGGAACTTCGCCTGAATCTCGTTCAGTTCGGGGATCGCCTTCCTGCACGGGCCGCACCACGTCGCCCAGAAGTCGATGATGACCACCTTCTCCTTGGTGTCGGGCTGGTTGGTCAGCCACTCCTCGACGACGAAGCCCGGCGCGGGCTTTCCACGGAAGTCCTGGCCGTACAACTTCTTCTCGACGGGCGCGGGCCAGCCGCCTTCGAGCGTCCGCGCCCCGGGCGCGTCGTACGGCTCGGAGAGCAGTGCGTTGACGATCTCCTCCAGTTTGTTCCGGTCCGCGCCCGCGACCCTCATCACGCCGTTGCGGTCGATCACGAAGTAACTGGGGATGAACTTGACGTCCAGTTGCGCGGAGAGTTTCCGCTGCGGGTCCGCGGCGAACGCCCACGGGAGTTGCTCCTTCTGGACGAAGGCGTCCATCTGCTCCCAGCCGCGGGCGGAGTGAACGCCGAGGATGACCAGGCCTCGATCCTCGTACTTGGCGTGCATCTCACGGAGTTTGGGCAGCGCGGCGCGGCACGGTCCGCACCAGGTCGCCCAGTAGTCGAGGAGCACGACCTTGCCGCGCAGATCGGCCCAAGATCGAGCGTCGGTGTTGATCCAAGTGGTCAGGCCGTCCAGGGCGGAGGCGGGCTTGCCTTCGAGCGTGTCCCAGTGCCGGCGCGACGGCGCATCGCTTCGATCACGCCACGCAGCGGGACCGGGATCGGGGGCGTTCGCCTGCTGCGCGGGCTGCTGACGCTGAGAGCCGCCGGTCTGTGCGCTCGCCAGACTGACGGGAACGAGAACGACGGCCGCGAGAGCAGCCACAACCATGGATCGAATCTGCACGGCGATCCTCCTTCGAGCAGGGCCAACGTCCACGATACCGACTATGCGTCGATCGGCGGAATCATAGCCCGTAACTGAGATTTGGTATCAATCGACTTTGATGACCGACAAGGTATTGTCCCTGCGATGCCACCCGAGGCAACAGCCATCAAGGGCGTGGAAGGCGGCGTCTCTGCTCCGAGGGCTGCCGCGCCGACCTGGCCTTGGACGCCGCGCGTGGAACTGTGGGCGTCGATCGTGGCCGGGATCCTGCTGGGCGCGGCCGTGGGCGGTGAGCACCTCGCCGGCCTTGCGGATGCCGTGGTCCTGGCGTGGATGAGCCTTGCGATTGGAATGGTCTACGGCGTGCGGGCGGCGATGATCGCGCTCGCCGATCGGCGTGTGGACATCGACGTGCTCATGGTGCTCGGGGCGGGCCTGGCAGCGGGCATCGGCCACCCCGAGGAAGGGGCGCTGCTGCTCTTCCTGTTCGTGCTCGCCGGCGCGCTGGAAAAACTGGCCATGCAGCGCACTCGGCGTGAGATCGAGGCGCTTCACGCGCTCATGCCGACCGAAGCCCTCGTGTGGCGCGACGGCGCATGGCAGGCGTGCGAGCCGGAGGCACTCCGGGCGGGCGATCGTGTTCGTGTCCGGCCCGGCGACCGCGTGCCGGCCGACGCTCGCATCGTCGAGGGGTCATCGGCTGTCGATGAATCGCTGCTCACCGGCGAGAGCGTGCCCCGCTCGGTCGGCGTGGGCGATGAGGTGTTCACCGGAACGATCAACGGCGAGGGCGTGCTGGTCGCCGAGGTCGAGCGACCGGTCTCCGAGTCGAGCCTGCGCCGCGTGCTGGAACTGGTCACCGTCGCCCGCGAGCAGCGCGAGCCGCTCCAGCGGGCGATCGATCGCATCGGACAGCCGTACACCGTCGGCGTCATCACGACAAGCCTCTCCGTGTTCGTGATTTGGTGGCTCGGCTTCGGCGATGATCCTGCCCGCGCCGCCTACGTCGCCATCACGCTGCTCATCGTGGCGTCGCCATGCGCGCTCGTGATTTCGACGCCGACCGCCACGCTCGCGGCGATCGCACGCGGCGCGCGGGCAGGCGTGCTCTTCAAGGGAGGAGAGTCGATCGACCGGCTGAGCCGCACGGGTGCGGTGTGCTTCGACAAGACCGGTACGCTAACGCGCGGGCGGCCCGCCGTGACCGACGTCGTCACGCTCGACGGGTTGGACCACGAGAGCGCGCTCGGCGCGGCCGCCGCCCTCGAAGCGGACTCGACCCATCCGACCGCCGCGGCGATCGTGTCCGCGGCACAGGCAGAAGGCATCGCGCTCCCCCGCGTGGACGAGCCGAGGGCGGTCATCGGGCGCGGCATGACCGGGCGAGTCAACGGGCACGAAGCCCGCGTCGGAAGTCTCGCGCACATGGAGGGCATGCTCTCGCCGGGCGACACGGCGCAGGTCCGTTCGATCCTCGACGAGGCGCGAACGGCGGGGATGCTCGGCGTGGTCGTGGCCGTGGGAAGCCGCGCGGCGGTCATCCTGCTGCGCGACGAGGTTCGGCCGGGCGCCAAGGGATTGGTCGATCGACTTCACGCGCTGGGCATCCGCCCTGTGCGGATGCTCACGGGCGACGACCGAATCGTCGCGGAGCGCGTAGCGAACGAGTTGCGGATCGACAGGTGGGATGCCTCGCTGCTGCCGGAGGACAAGGTGGCCGCGGTGGAAGAGATGAGAAACGAAAAGCGAAAAGCGAAAAGCGAACAGGCCGTCGCGGTCATTGGGGACGGCGTGAACGACGCCCCTGCGCTCGCCGCCGCGGACGTCTCGATCGCGATCGGGTCGATCGGCTCGGACGCGGCGATGGAGTCGGCGGACATCGTGCTCCTGGGCGAGGACCTCGAACGGGTGCCCTGGGCGATCCGCCTGGCGCGGCGCACGCGGGCGACCGTGAAGGCAAACATCGCGTTCGCGCTCTCCATCATCGTGGTCATGGGTCTGGTTACGCTGATCGGCTCCCGAACCGGGCTCCAGGTTCCGCTCTCGGTCGGCGTCCTCGCCCACGAGGGCGGCACCCTGCTCGTGGTCCTCAACTCGCTCAGGCTGCTCTGGTTCCGGTGAGCGGTTGCCAAACTCTTCCGGCGGCGTCAGAATCCGGCCCGCGGCATCGACTGCGTACGGAGATGATCGGATGAACGCATCGTGGTTCGGCGGGCTGGACCTGGCCCGGCTTTCGTCGGCCAGAAGTCGGTCGATCTCAGCCGAGAATCCGACGGGGGCAAAGGGGGCGGGCGCGCAGGCGTCCCCGGGCGACGATCCCCACTGCTCGGACGCCGGACGCGACCTCGGCCGCGGCTGGAAGATCAGGCCATGCCTGCGAAACTTCGAGCCGGGACAGACGCTCACGCTCGCGGAGATCGAGGGGCCGGGAGTCATCCGGCACGTCTGGTGCACGGTGCTGCACGCAGTGCACCGTTGGGTGCGGCTGCGGGTGTACTACGACGGGCACGATCAACCCTCGATCGACGTCCCGCTCGGCGACTTCTTCGCCAACGGCCTCGACGGCGCAGCGCTTGTCAACTCGCTGCCGGTGGCGGTCAACCCGAAGGGTGGGATGAACTGCTACTGGCCGATGCCCTTCCGCAAGAGCGTGCGCGTCGAAGTGACGAACGACGGGCGCGAACGCATCAGCGAGTTCTTCTATCAGATCGACTACACCCTGGAGCCTGTGCCGGACGACGCCGCGTATCTGCACGCCTGCTGGCGCCGGAGCATGACGACTCGCGATCGTCCCGAGCACGTGATTGTTGACGGCGTGCGCGGGCGCGGTCACTACGTCGGCACGTACCTCGTGTGGAACCAACTCTCGACCGGCTGGTGGGGCGAGGGAGAGGTCAAGTTCTTCATCGACGGCGACCATCCCGACGGCCCCACCATCTGCGGCACGGGCACCGAGGACTACTTCGGGGGCGCATGGGGGTTCGTGATGGACCACGCCGCGGACCTGCGCCCGACGACCTACTCGACGGCGTTCCTCGGCTATCCGCAGGCGGTGTACGAAGCGACGCCTCGTGTGGGGCCTCGACCGCCGGCGCACGCGCTGTATCGCTGGCACGTGCCGGATCCGGTGCGGTTCGAGCGAGACCTGCGCGTGACGGTGCAGGCCCTGGGATGGTGGCCGAGCGGCCGGTACCAGCCGCTGACCGACGACATCGCTTCGACCGCGTTCTGGTACCAGTCCCCCGCCGCGGCGGCCCCACTGCTCGCTGACTTGGCAGAGCGCTTCCCGCGTTGAGCCGGCCCGCGGTGGTATCGTGGACGGCACGATGAGTAAACGCACCTCCAGCGCGGCCTACGGCTTCATTGCCTTCCCGCTGGCCGCGCTCTTCCTGTTCACGCTCGCGCCGACCGTCGCTGGACTGGGGCTGAGCCTGTTCGCCTGGGACGGCGGGGGCGTGCCGCGGTTCGTCGGATTGAGCAACTTCGCGGACCTGTGGGCGGACGCGAAGTTCCGTCCCGCCCTCCGGAACACGCTGCTCTTCGTCGCGTTGAGCGTACCGCCGACGGTCGCGATCGGCTTCCTGCTCGCGGTCGCCGTGCATGCGCGCTGGTTCGTCGGCAGGACGGCGGCGCGCACGGCGTTCTTCCTGCCCACGATTCTCTCGATCGTCGCGATCGGCTTTGTCTGGCGGTGGCTGCTCGACCCGGAGGCCGGGCTGGTGAACTGGGCACTGCGCGGCTTCGGTGTGCATCGCCCGCCGGACTGGCTGAACGACGGCTGGTGGCCGATGGCGTCGATCGTGCTGGTCTCGGTCTGGCGCGGCGTTGGCTTCTGCATGGTGCTTT
>JAHCJE010000041.1 GCA_026128865.1 Phycisphaeraceae bacterium
TGCACAGGCCGACCGTCGTGTAGCGGGTCCACTCCTGGATCTTCACGCGGCCGGTCGGGCCTTAGTCCAGGATCTACTTCAGCGCGGGCCACGCCGACATGAGAAACTGGAAGATGATCGCCGCCGAGATGTACGGCATGATCCCGAGGCCGAAGATCGTCGATTGCGAGAACGAGCCGCCCGAGAAGATCGCGACGTACTGCGAGAGCCGCCCGACCGCGCTGCCCGTCTCCGCGGCCTGCCGGAAATACTCCGCCAGGCGTTCCTGGTTCACGCCGGGGAGCGGGATCCAGAACCCGATCCGGTAGACCACGAGCATCCCGAGCGTGAACAGGATCTTGTTCCGCAGCTCGGTGATGCGAAAGACGTTGACGAGGGTGCTCAGCATCCTGCCGGCTCCTGGACCCGCGCGTACCCGCCGCGCCCGCTGGACTCACGCGCTCGCGGACCTGTCACGATTCCTCCGTCGGCGCGGCCGTCTCCGCCCTCACCGGCTTCTTCTTGGCTCCGCGTCGCAGCTTCTTGGTCAGGTTCTTCGGCGTCGGATCGCCGGAGTTGCGGTCGATGCCGCGGACGCGGTCGCGCCGCGAGCCGGTCTCGTTCACCGTGCCGCCGGCGCCCTCGACCAGTTTCCGCGCCGACGCCGACACTCGCGCCGCGTCCACGGTGAACTTCTGGGTGAGCTTGTGCTCGCCGAGGTCGCCCAGCACCTTCACGCCGCGGCTGGTGTCGCGGATGAGGCCCGCCTTCACCAACGAATCGGCGTTCACCGCCCCGCCCTTGGCGAAGTCGGGGTGAGAGACGATCGAGCCGAGGTTCACGATCCAGAACCGCGTCTTGAAGTTGACGTTCGAGAAGCCGAACTTCGGCATGCGCCGGAAGTACGGCATCTGCCCGCCCTCGAACTGGTGTCGCGTCGAGTGGCCGGCGCGGCTGCCCGCGCCCTTGTGCCCGCGCCCGGACTGCTTGCCCTGGCCCGAGCCTTGGCCGCGACCGACGCGCTTGCGCGCCTTGTACTTGCCGGCCATCTTGGTCACGTCGTGGATCATCATCTCGGGTCACTCCCGCTCGTTCGGGACGATGTCATGCTTCGTCCGATGCCGCTGCCCTTGTCGTCAGGCCCTCGCGCCGTCAGCCGCGCCCTGACTTTCGCCCCCGCCCTGCTGGCCCCCGCGGCGCCCGCGACCGCCCCCACCCCCGCCGCCGCGACCGCCGCGACGCTCCTGGCCGATGGTGTTGACAGGGGCACGCATCCGCTCGCCGCTGACGTTGGACGGCATGAACCGCTTGCCACGCTCGATCTTCTGCTCGATCTCCGTGGCCGGCAGGTCCACCCCGCGCAGCTCACGCACCGTCTCGCTCATCCTCAGTCGGGCGAGGCCGTCGAAGACGGCCTTCACGGTGTTGATCTTGTTCGTCGAGCCGTAGCACTTGGTGAGGCAGTCGCTCACGCCCGCCATCTCCAGCACCGCGCGGACCGACCCGCCCGCGACGACACCCGTGCCGGGCGAAGCCGGGATCAGGCGCACGCGAGACGCGGCGTACCGGCCCTCAACCTCGTGCGGGATCGTGCCGCCGACACGCGGGATCGTCGTCATCTTCCGACGGGCGAACTTCTCCGCTTTTTCGATAGCAGTCGGCACTTCCTTGGCCTTCCCGTGCCCGTAGCCGACGCGCCCCCGCTTGTCGCCGCAGACGACCAGCGCGCCGAAACTGAACCGGCGTCCGCCCTTGACGGTGGACGCGGTGCGGAAGACGCCCAACGTCGTCGATTCCATCTGCCCGTGTTCTTCGAGACCCTGTGCCATGATGCTCTCTGTTCGTCCTCGGGCCTCAGCCCGTCATGCCGTCCGTCCGTGCGGGGCACGCGCCCGCCGCGCTCCGCCCCGATTCATCCGTTCCGCTTCAGAACTCCAGTCCGCCCTTGCGTGCCGCATCGGCCAGCGACTTGACCCGGCCGTGGTAGCGGAAGCCGCCTCGGTCGAACACGACTCTTGTGATCCCCTTCGCCCTGGCCCGTTCGGCCAGTTTCGCACCGACCGCCGCTGCAGCCGCAGCGTTGCCCGTCTTCTCGACCGAGGCGTCCTTGTCGCGCGTGGACGCGGAGACGATCGTCCGGCCGGCGAGGTCGTCGATGACCTGCGCGTAGACGTGGTTCAGCGAGCGGTACACAGCCAGGCGAGGCCGGTCGGCCGTGCCGGTGATGCGCTTGCGGATGCCGATCCGCCTTCTCGTGTGACGCTGCTCTTTCTTCTGTTGCCTGTCCATCGTCCAACTCCGCCCGGCTCGCCCGGGCCTGCGCGCCGGTTCAGGCGCCGAACTGCTTGCCCTGCTTGCGACGGATCGTCTCGTCCGAGTACTTGATCCCCTTGCCGTTGTACGGCTCGGGCTTGCGCTTCGATCGCATCGCCGCAGCGAACTGCCCGACCGCCTGCTTGTCCGGGCCGGCGATCTTCACGATCTGCTTGTCCACCGTGACCGTCAGCCCCTGCGGGATCGGCATGACCACGGGGTTGGCGAACCCGAGCTGAAGACGAACCTCTCGCCCCGCAAGTGCCGCCTGCCAGCCCACGCCGACGATCTCCATCGTCTTCTCGTACCCCTTGGAGACACCGTCCACCATGTTCTGGATGTGCGCCCGCGTCGTGCCCCAGTGCGCCCGCACCTGCCGCTCCTCGGCACGCGCCGGATCGATCTCGCACACGACGTGGCCCCCGCCCTCATCGACGCGCACCGACACCTCCGCAGGACGCCTGATCGACAGCGTGCCCTTCGGCCCCTCCACCTTCACGGCGTCGGCGCTCACCGTCACCTTCACGCCCTTGGGCACGGCTACGGGTTGTTTTCCGATCCTCGACATCTCGGCTGTCCTCGTCGTCCGCCGCGCGGCGGGGATTCCAGTCCTTCCTCAACTCACTCGACCGTGCAGAGCAACTCGCCCCCGATGCGCTCCTCGCGGCACTTGCGATCGCTCAGCACGCCGCGGCTCGTCGAGACCACGCCGATGCCAAGCCCCTGGATCGGGCGCGGCAGCGCCTCCACGCCCACGTACACGCGCCGGCCGGGCCGGCTCTCGCGCCGGATCTCATGGATCACCGTCTCGCCCCGCGGGCCGTACCGGAGGCGGAGTTTGATCAGCCCCTGCCGACCATCCTCCACCACGTCGTAGCCCTCGACGTAGCCCTCGGCCTGCAGCACGTCCGCGATCCCGCGGTTCACCTTGCTGTTCAGGCAGGTTACCGTCCGGGCCTTGTTGCGCACGGCGTTCCGGATCCGTGTCAGCATGTCCGCGATTGGGTCGCTCATCGCCATCGTTCGTCACCGCCTCGAAGCCCGTGTGGCTCGGTGTGTTCAGTCCCGTCCAACGCTCACCAACTCGCCTTTCGCATCCCGGGGATCTTCCCCTCCAACGCCAGTTTCCGCAGCATGATGCGGCTGATGCGGAACTTGCGGTACACCGCACGCGAACGCCCGGTCAACTCGCACCGGCGCACCGTCCGCGTTGAGAACTTCGGCGTCCGCCTCGTCTTCGCCATCTGCGCCTTCGTCGTCATTCGTCCTCCAAACCGATTCAGTTCTTCTCGCCCACTTTCTGGAACGGCATCCCGAGCTGCTCGAGCACGAACAGGCTCTTCTCCGGGTCCGAGTTCGAGAAGGAAAAGTTGATGTTCATCCCGTGCGTGAACTGGGCATCGGCCATGTTGATCTCCGCAAACACGCCCTGCTCGTTCAGACCCATCGAGTAGTTGCCCTGGCGGTCGAACGCCGTCCGCGAAAGGCCGCGGAAGTCCTTGATGCGGGGCGTCGCCAGATTGATCAGTCGGTCGAGGAAGTGCCACATCCGGTCACGCCGGAGCGTCACCATCGCCGCGGTCTCGTACCCCGCACGGACCTTGAAGTTCGACACGGACTTCTTCGCCTTCAGCACGACCGGCTTCTGCCCACTGATCGTCTTCAGAGTGTCAAGCACCTGCTGCTTCACGGTCGGCGGCAACTTTGTCCCGTCCAAGTGCCTGCCCATGTTCACGTTGATGACGATCTTCTCGAGTTTGGGCATCGCCATACGATTCTCGATGCCGAAACGCTCGGTCACTTTCTGCCGAACCTCCGCGTCGTAGCGAGTGCGCATGCGGGATGGCCGCGCCGGCTCCGCGCCCTCGACCGCCCCGCCCTTGCCCTTCTTCTGCTTTGTCGCGTCTTTCGCCATGATTCAACCCGCCGTTCTGCCCGCTCCGGGCCTCATGCCCCAGCCTTCGACCGCGGCCCGTGCACCTTGCCCAGCGTCTTGCCGCCTCGCACCGCGACGCGGACCTTGCTCCCGTCCGGCTTCACCTCGAACCGCACGCGCGTCGGCCGTCCGTCCACGACCGGGCTGACGTTGCTGATGTGGATCGGCGCCTCCTTGGTGATGATCCCCCCCTGCGGGCTGGTCCGCGTGGGCTTGAGATGCTTCACGCGGAGGTTCACACCCTTCACCACCACCCGATCCTTGTCGGGAATCACGCGCATGACCTCGCCCTGCCGGCCCTTGTGCGAGCCGGAGGTCACGATCACCACGTCGCCTTTCTTCACGTGCCTGGGCATCGGATCACCTTCCCTCACACCACCTCGGACGCCAGAGAAACGATCTTCATGTAGTTCCGCTCGCGCAGTTCTCTCGCAACCGGACCGAAGATGCGCGTCCCCTTCGGGTTCCCGTCGTCGTTGATCAGCACCACCGCGCTGCGGTCGAACCGAACGTACGAACCATCGGCCCGGCGCTTGGCCTTCGCCGTCCGCACGACGACGGCCTTCGACATGTCGCCCGGCTTCACCTCGGCCCCGGGCAGCGCCTTCTTCACGCTCACGAGCACACGGTCGCCCACGCCCGCCGTCCGCCGGCGGAACCCCCCGCGCCGCGTCGAACCGCCGTACACCTTGATGACGTAGGCGATCTTCGCGCCCGAGTTGTCCGCGACCTCGCACCTGGATTCCTGCTGCAGCATGACGGCACCTCAACCCGATCTCACGCGCCCTCGATCAGTCGCTCGCTCTTGCGCTCAACAACCCGCACCAGACACCACCGCTTCGTCTTGCTCACGGGGCGGCACTGCGTCACCTCGACCACGTCGCCCCGGCGGCTCTCGTTCCCGGGATCATGCATGTGCAGCACGGTACGCCGCTGCACGTACTTCCCGTACTTCGGGTGACGTGCGGTAAACCGCACGACCACCTTGCGCGTCTTGTCGCGCCCGTCGGTCTCGACCACGCCGACCTTCGTTGTCCTGGATTCCGTCTTCGCTTCGCTCATCGTCGATGGTCCTCAGCCGATCCGCCGGTCACGCTCTCGCCCCGGCCGCCGCTCGGCGCCGGCTCCGCTCTGTCTCCAGCCTCGCGATGTCACGCCGCACCTTGCGGAAGAGCGACGTGTTCTCGATCTTCTCGCTCGCGGCCTGGGTCCTCATCCGGAACTGCTTTTCGCGCAGCGTGCGCAGTTCGATCGTCAGTTCCTCGTCCTTCATCCGCCTGATCTCCGGGCCAGTCATCACGCCGACCTCCTCACGCAGTGATCCGCCGGCCCACGAACCGGCACCGCACCGGCATCTTCATCGCCACACGCGACAACGCCTGTTTCGCCACGTCCTCGGGCACGCCCGCGATCTCGAAGAGCATCGTGCCCGCCCGAACCCGTGCCGCCCAGTACTCCACGTCCGCCTTGCCGGTGCCCATGCGCGTCTCCAGCGGCTTCTTGCTGATGGGCTTGTCCGGGAAAACGCGGATGAACAACTTGCCCTCGCGCTTCAGCAGGTGCTGGGCGGCGATACGCCCCGCCTCGATCACGTTCGACGGAAGCCAGCACCCCTCCAGCGCCTGAAGGCCGTAGTCCCCGAACGCGACGTAGTTCCCCTTCGTCGCGCGGCGATCGCGCACGCGCCGGAACTCCTTGCGGTACTTCACTCGCTTGGGAATCTTGTAGGGAGGCATCCGTCATTCTCCGCTTCTGCTCGTTCCGTGACTCAGTGACGCCCGCGCGCCCGCGGCCTTGCGCCGGCCGCACGCGACGCGCCTTCTTCCTCGGTCTGCTGCTCGTCGTACATCCCGCGATAGATCCACACCTTCACGCCGATCACGCCGTAGCCTGTCCGAGCCTCGGCGAACCCGTAGTCCACGTGCGCCTGCAGCGTGCTCAGCGGGAGCGACCCGAGCCGCACGTCCAGCTGCCGGCTCATCTCCGCCCCACCCAGTCGGCCGGAGATCAGGATCTTCACGCCCTTCGCGCCCGCCTGCATCACGCCTTCGGCGCGGGTCTTCACCACGCGACGAAACGCTGCTCGCTTGGCCAACTGCTCCGCCACGCCCTCGGCAACCAGCTGCGCATCCAGGTCCGGTTGCTTGATCTCGATGATCGAGATCGCCACTTTCCGGCCCGTCATGTACGCCAGTTCCTGCGTGATGCGCTCGACCTCCGCCCCCTTCGGCCCGATCACCAGCCCCGGACGCGCCGTCCGGATGATCACCTTCAACTCCTCACGGGTGCGCTCGATGTGGATGTCCGAGACCGCGGCGTTCGGCGGCGTCCGGTTCAGGCGCTTGTCAAGATGCCGCCGGATCTTCTCGTCCTCCACCAGCAACTCGCCGTATAACGCCTTGGGCGCGTACCACCGCGAACGGTGCGCCTCCGTGATGCCGAGCCTCAGTCCGAACGGGTGCGTCTTCTGTCCCATCAGCCGCGCTCCTCCACGCCGATCGTGATGTGGCTCGTCTGCTTGATGATCTGGTGCGCACGCCCGCGATCCTTCGGGCGGAATCGCTTGATCTGCGCCCCCTCATCCACGCGGCTCTCGGCGACGATCAGATTGCCGACGTCCGCTTCCGCCGCTTCCGCGTCCGCCACCGCGGCCGACAGCGCCTTACGCACGTTCGTTGCGGCACGCTTCGGGCTGAACGCGAGCACGTTCAGCGCGTCCTCAACCGTCCGACCACGGACCATGTCCGCCACGAGCCGCGCCTTGCGGGCGCTGCCGCGGCTGTACCGCACGCTGCTCGTGAACCGCGCCAGGTCGCGGACCTCGCACCCGAGCGTCTCGGCCAGCTTCGCCACGTCCGCCGCCTTGCAGCGCGGATGGTCGCGTCCGGACATCCAGTTCCGCACCGCCGATGCGGCCCGGTCGCCCTTGAGGCCCGTCCGTTCGACGGCGCGCGCCAACTCCTCGGCCGTCACGCCGCTCTGCTCTGCCCGCAGTCTCAGTTTGTCGCCTCGAATCCTCACGGCACGGTCCCTCTGCTACTTCTGCTTCGTCCGCTTCAGGCGGACTCGCCCGCCTTGATGCCTTCCTTCTTGTTCGTGTGCCCGCGGAACGTGCGGGTCGCACTGAACTCGCCCAGCTTGTGCCCCACCATGTCCTCGGTCACGAACACGTCGATGAACACCCGACCGTTGTGAACCTTGAACGTGTGCCCCACGAACTCGGGCACGATCGTGCAGCGGCGCGACCAGGTCTTCACCGGCTCGCGCCTGTTCTGCTGGTTGAGACGCTCAACCTTGCGGTAGAGCTTCTCCACGACGTACGGGCCTTTCTTCAGACTGCGTCCCATGTGCCTTGTCCTTCAGATCACTTCAACTGCCCGTAACGGCGGCTGTACCGACGACGGATAATCAACTTCTCGCTGTGCTGCTTCCGGTTGCGGGTGCTGCCGCCCTTGGCCGGCACGCCCGTCGGCCCGCACGGTGCGCGGTTGCTCTTCGAACGGCCTTCGCCGCCGCCCAGCGGATGGGCGTGGTGGCTCTTCGCAACGCCGCGCGTGATCGGGCGACGGCCCAGCTTGCGCGTCAGCCCCGCCTTGCCCAGACGACGGTTCTGATGGTCCGTGTTGCCGACCGCGCCAATCGTGGCACGACAGTCCGCCGGCACGCGCCGGATCTCGCCGCTCGGCAGCACCAGCGTGGCGAACCCGCCCTCGCGGTTGCTCAGCCGCGCGCTCGTACCCGCCGAACGGCACATCTGGCCGCCTTTGCCCGGCGTCATCTCCACGCAATGCACTTCCAGACCGGTCGGGATGTACCTCAGCGGCATCGCGTTGCCCGGTTCCGGCTCCACAGGTCCGGTGCTGGAGCACAGAACCGTCCGCCCGACCTTCAGCCCGGCGGGGGCGGGAATGTAACGCTTCACGCCGTCTGTGTACTCGATCAGGGCGATGTGGCAGGAGCGGTTTGGATCGTACTCGACGCCGATGACTTTGCCCTCGATCCCGTCGCGGTCCTTGCGGCGGAAATCGACGAGGCGGTACATCCGCTTCACGCCGCCGCCGCGCCCGCGCGAGGTGATGATCCCGTGGTGATTCCGCCCGCCCTTTTTGCGGAGCGGACGCATGAGCGACTTCTCGGGACGCTTCTTCGTCACTTCCGCGTGGGTGTTCACGGAGGCGTTCCGGCGTCCGGCGCTCGTCGGTTTGTATGTGCGGATCGGCATCGTCAATCACCTCAGAACAACTCGATCGACTGGCCCTCCGCCAGACGAACGCTCGCCTTTTTCACCACCGGCTCCTTGACCCACCCGTACCGCAGGCGGCGGCGCCGGCCCTTCTGGTTCTGCGTCCACACCCGCTCGACCTTCACGCCGTACAGCGTCTCCACCGCACGCTTCACGTCCGTCTTCGACGCGCGACGGTCGATCACGAACGCGTAGTGCCCACGCTCGTTCATCCCGAGCGTGGACTTCTCGGTCAGCAGCGGCCGCTTGATCACGTCCGCAGGGTTCATCGCTTCGCCTCCCCGCCCGCCTTCGCGCGGCCCATTGGCTCGACCTTCGCCGACTTGCCCGTCTGGCTGCTCGGACCGTTCAGCCACGACTCCAACTCACGCCGCCCGATCACCAGGTACCGATGGTTCAGCATGTTGAAGCACGTCAACTGGTCCGATCGACAGAGCGTCACCACGTCGATGTTCCGCGCCGAGAGCGCGGCGTTCCGCTGACCCTCACGGTCGCCCGACAGCGCAACCAGCGCGCTCCGATCAACCTTCAACGCCCCCAGCAGATCGACAAACGACCTGGTCTTCGGCTCCGCGAAGGCCAGGTCGTCCACCACACGAACCTCGTTGTCCACCAGTTTCGCCAGCAGCGCGTTCCGATTCGCCTTGCGACGCATCTTCGTCGGCATCGAAAGGTGGTAGTCCTCACGCGTCCGCCGCTTGGCGAACGCGTGCCCGCCGCCGCGGAACTGCGGCACCTTCCGGTCGCCGTGCCGCGCCCGGCCCGTCCCCTTCTGCTTGTAGATCTTCTTCGTCGAGCCTTCGACGTCGTGGCGGTTCTTCGTCCGCGACGAACCTTGCCGGAGATTGGCGTGGTACATCACGTACGCCTGCTTGATCAGCGCGGCGTTCACCGTCCCGCCAAGGGACTGCTCGTCGATGCTGAGCGTTGCGATCTCGTCGCCCTTCGTGTTGTAGACGGGGACATCCATGCGTCTTACCTCGCCCTGCGCCTTGCCCCGGGCCTCGCCCGGCTCGCCTATCCGCCCTCCCCTGTCGCCCTCGCGGGCCATCGGGCCACCCCGATGGGGGCCGGGTCGGCTTCGACTCGGCTGCCTTTCCGCGGCCCGCCACGCGACGGGCCGCTCACGTCTCCTGTTGCCGCCCGGCGGTTTCGTCGGCCTTCGCCTCCGACCCTCCGAGCCTCCCGGGCGAGTCGCTCTCGCCCGCAGAGGTCACCTGCTTCACGCCGCTACTTCGCGGCCGCCTTCTTCGCCTTGCTCTTGTTCAACCGGATCGCCGGCCGAACCTCCACCACCGAACCATAGGGACCGGGGACCGGCCCCTTCACGAGCAGCAGACCTTTTTCCGCGTCGATCCGCACCACGTCGAGGCTCCGCGCCGTCACGCGCTCCGCCCCGAGGTGCCCGGACATACGCTTGCCCTTCTTCAGTTTGCCGCTGAAGCCGCGGTTCGTCGCCAGGCCGCCGATCGAGCCTGGCGCCCGGTGCTTGCGCTCCGTGCCGTGGGTTGCCGTGAACCCCTTGAAGTTGTGGCGCTTCATGGTGCCGGCGAAGCCCTTGCCCTTGCTCACGCCGATCACGTCCACATACGCCACGCCCTCGAAGCGATCCACGCCGAGCGTCTGGCCCGTCTCGAACGCCGACACCTCGTCCGCGCCGAGGCGAGACTCGACATGCACCCGCTTTGGCGTCGTTCCCGCCTTCGCATCGTGCGCGATCATTGCCATCGTCGAACGCCGCGGCTTGATCTCGCCGTACCCGATCTGCACGGCGGAGTACCCATCGCGATCGTCCGTGCGGACCTGCGTCACAACGCACGGCCCGACCTCGATGACGGTCACCGGCACGCTGACGTTCGCGGCGTTGTAGACGCGCGTCATGCCGATCTTCTTGCCCAGCAGTGTCAGGCCCATCGTCCGTCGTCCTTCGCTGCTTCGTGCCGCTCCGGGCAGAGGAAGCCTTCATTCAAACTCACCGGGCCGACCCTCTTGTCTGAGGACCGGCCCGGAATACGTCACGCCTTGATCTTCACGAACACGCCCGCGGGAACGACGAGTCTGTTGAGCGCCTCGACCGTCCGCGCGTTCGGCTCGATGATGTCAATAATCCTCTTGTGGGTGCGGATCTCGTACTGCTCGCGGCTCTTCTTGTCGATGAACGGCGAGCGCAGCACGGTGTACCGCTCGATCCGCGTCGGCAGCGGGATCGGACCCGCGACCTTCGCGTTCGTACGTTTCGCGTGCTCCACGATCTCGCGCGCCGAAGCGTCCAGCGCGATGTGGTCGTACGCCTCCATCCGGATTCGGATCTTCCCGCCCGTCATCGTGCGCCCCGCATCGCCGACGCCACGCGCCGGCCCAATCACTCCGTGCCCGCACGCTCGTTCGTGCGACACACACCGCACGCCGATCGGAACGCCCGACCGGCGATCCACACCGACACGCCCGGATGTCCGGACGCGATTCGGTCCACTCCCCGAACTCTGGCGGCCGTTCCCGCCGGACCGGCCAGTTCGTGACTCGCGCCAAGCTCCGCCTGTGCGCGCGCTCTACCTCACTCGGAGACAAGCCCCGTAGGGTACGGCCCTGACGGCGGTTGTCAACGCCGTCCCGCCCGGCGACCCCCCATTTTTCCACGCTGATGCTGACGGGCTAGGCTGCTCAGGCTCGTTCACCGTCCCCGCCAAAGGCCACGGCGGGCCGCGGTCGATGATGCTTGTATTTACCCCCGAAGCCCGGAGGTTCCGACATGCTCTCCCACTGCCACCTGCCACCCCAAGCCATTGCTGGCGTCCTCGGCGGGCTACTTCTTCTCTGCTGCCCCCAACTCGCGTCGTCCCAAACACAAACCAACCGAACGGCACGACCGGTATCAGTCGAGTTCGATGACACCCCCTTCCGCCGTGATTCGATCGGCCTCGAGATGTATCTGCCGATCGGCGCCGAAGCTGCCTCCAATGAAATCGGAGGCATGACCAACGTCCGCATCAACCTGCCGGACATGATCGGCCTCATCAACGTGCAGACGGCGCGTGCCGAGCCGGATCAGACCGTCACCTCAGTCGGCGACGAGATCATCCGTAAACGCGAGGAATCCGTCTCCAGCATCGTCCGCACCCCCGGCGACAGCAGAACCACCCGGACACAGGCCGTAACGTTCGACCGCGCTTCCAACATGGTTCTCGACGGCAAGCCCGTCGATCGCTTCTACATTTCGACGCCGGCGTACTCCGGCCCCGCGATCGTCTACGGCTACACGGTGTTCCGGCCTACGGCCGAGCGACTCGTCACCTTCGAACTCATCACGACCGAGCCGAACCTCCCGATCGCCCGTGCTCTGTACGAGGCCACCATGGCCCGAGTCGCTTTCGCCGACCCGGCCGACATCGCCCTCCGCCGCGGAACGGGCCTGAACCTCGGTGCAGCCGTCGTCTCGCAACTCACCGCGGCCGACTTCGCCGCCGTCGTCACGCCCACCGGCCCGAACTGGGAGTGGCACCGCCTCCACATCCCCGCAGCCACCGGCGCGGACTCGGACTCCACGGAACTCGGCTATCGCCGCGTCGCCGCGTACAAAGGCCCCCGGAGCGAACTCGGCACAACCGGCGGCGCGCGCACGACCGAGGCCGCAGGGCAACAGCAGGGCTACGTCGTTCGCGTCGAGAGTCGTACGCTCACTCCGGAGGGCACCATCGACAGCGCGGGCGCGTTCTTCATGACGCCGGACGGCCGGGAAGAAGCGTGGACCATCCGCATGGCCGTCCGCCGCACCGGCGCAAAGCCCGCGGTCTGGACGGAGACCGGCGCTCGTAGCGGCCGCAGCATGACCATCATCACTTCGGGAGCGGGCACCGCCCCGACCGAGACCCGGCCTGTCATCGAGGGCGAGGGGTACGTCAGCCGTGCGCTCGCCTTCCTCCTCCCAGAACTGCTCGTCCGCAAGGGCATCCCCGGCGATTACCGCTTCTACGCCTACAACTCACGCGCGGGCAAAATCACGCTCCGCGCCGACACGCTCGAACAGCCTTCCGACCGTCCGAATGTCTGGCGGCTGACCACACGGCTCAGCGAAGACGAGGCCCCGCAGGTGTCGCTCTTCGCTCAGAACGGCGATCTCATCCACACCGACCTGCCCAACAATGCTGGCGTTTGGGAGCCGATCGACCTCGACCGCCTCGTCCGCCTGTGGAAGTCGAAGAACCTGCCGATGGACTGATCTCTACCCTCCCTACGATACGATTCGGAGCCTTTCAGGCCCCTACCACCATCTCTCCAGCCCTCTGCGCTCCTCTACTTGTCTCTCTCTCCCGGCAAGTGGATTCCCCCGCTCATCGACGATTCACACGGACGTTCGCTCGGGGCGCAGCACGCACTTCGATCGCATGCGGTATCCTCACGAGCGAGTCCCCCTCGGAGCCTCCACATGCGATCCATCTCTTCGCACGCCGTTCCACGTTCACTCCTGCTTGCCGTGCTTGCAGCCCTCGTCTGCGTGGGTTGTCAGACGACCGGCCGCCCCAACCGCGATCCAGGTGCCGGCATGTCCGGTGCGGCCGCAACGCTGGCGGCACCTGTCGCAGAGTACGCGGTCGTCAACGGCGAACAGGTCCCCGTCCCGCAGATCCCGATGGGTGACGAAGCGACCATCCGCGCCATCCTCGACGAAGGGATGAACCGCAACCAGGTCATGGCGCATTTGACGACGCTCTGCGAGACGTTCGGCCCTCGCCTCACCGGCTCGACGGACCTCGAGCGCTCGGCGCGGTGGGCACGCGATCAGTTCGCCTCCTGGGGGCTGTCGAACGCTCACCTGCACGAGTGGGGCACGGTCTCGATGCGATTCGACCGAGGGCCATCGACCGCGGTCGTCTTCCGCCGCGTTGAGCGCGACGACGGCACGGTGACGCATGACAAGATCCGCGACCTCGCGGGTTTCACCACGCTCGCGTGGACGCCGGGCACCGACGGCCCGACCCGCGGCCCCGCGGTGCGAATGCCGACCAGCGAGGAGGAGTTCGAGGCCGTCAAGGACTCGCTCGCCGGCGCCTGGGTCGTCATTTCGCCCGAGCAGGCCGGCCGCCGGGGCATCCGTGGCGCGCCCGGTCGGGTCTCCGCACGCTACTCGGCCCGGCTCGAGGCCCGCCAGAACATCGCAAAGCGAGCCGATGCGCCACCCCCCGACGCCGTTTCTGGCATCTGGACAGGCGTCGTGACGGGCGAAGACCTCGGCGACGAACTTGACATGCGCGTCGAAATCACGCGGCAGGACGACGGCTCGCTCACCGGCTCCTTCACCGTGCAGGACTTCTCCGCCGAACTCGAGGGCGTCACTTTCGACCCGGCAACGGGCACGCTCTCCTATCGCAGCGTCAGCCCCGCCGGTGCATTCACCTCGACATGGACAATCGCCGGCAACGCGGCGGATGCCTCCTCGATCCTGGCGGATGATCCCGACGCCCGCTACCACGCCACGCTGTCGCGCGACACCGGTGATGGTCCCTCGCTCCTCGAACGCGTCCTCCTCGCAGGCCCTCTCGGATTCGTCTCGTCCTCGGGCGACGAACGAGTCTGGACCAGTGCGGCCCCGGGATGGCGCGAGATGACCCCGGACAAAGTCGCGCAAGACATCGAAGTCAACATCTCCGAGCCGGACTACGACTACATCAACTCCCGCCTCCACGACGGCGTCCCGCTGGACATCGAGTTCAACCTGCCGCACACATTCACGCCCGGCTCCATCCCTGTCTACAACGTGATCGCTGAAATCCCGGGGACCGAGTTCCCAGACGAGGTCATCATCATCTCCGCCCACCTCGACTCGTGGAACGGACCCGGCTCGCAGGGGACGACCGACAACGGCACCGGATCAGCCGTCACGCTCGAAACTGCCCGCATCCTTGCCGCTGTCGGCGCGAAACCGAAGCGCACCATCCGCTTCATCCTCTGGACCGGCGAGGAGCAGGGGCTGCTCGGCTCGCGTGCCTACGTCGAGTCGCTCTCCCCCGAGGAACTCTCCAAGATTTCCGCCGTCTTCGTCGACGACGGTGGCACGAACTATCAGGGCGGCCTGCATGCCGTCGCGCCGATGCGCGATTTCCTCGCTGCCGCCACCGCACCGACCAACGGTCGGTTCTTCGACTCCTCCCGCGACGTCTGGATGGACGTGAACGTGCGCATCGAGAACGAGATGCCCCGCGGCGGCGGGTCCGACCACGCCTCCTTCAACCGCGTCGGCGTCCCCGGCTTCTTCTGGGACGAGATCGGACGCGCGAACTACGGGCACGGCTGGCACACCCAGTTCGACCGCCTCGACCTCGCCATCCCCGAGTACCTCGTGCAGTACTCCACCAACTCCGCGATCACCGCCTACAACCTCGCCTGCGCCCCCACCCTCCTCCCACGCGCCGTGCAACCGACGCAGGAGGGACAGCAGGCCGCGGCCGGAAACTGACGGCTCGACCGAAGAGCCGCTTCCACGACCCGCCCGTTTCCCGTACACTCCCCGCATGGCCACGGAACGGCTCGTCACCGCCCAGCAGCAGCCCGAGGATGATGTCGCGTCGAACGCGCTGCGCCCGTCGCGCATCAGCGAGTACGTCGGGCAGGCCGACCTGCTCGAACGCCTCCGCATCACCATCGAGGCCGTCAAGACCCGCGCCGCCGCCGGTCCTGCCTCGCCCGAGGCGATGGAGCACGTGCTGCTCCACGGCCCGCCGGGACTGGGCAAGACCACACTCGCCCACGTCATCGGCAACGAGATGGGATCGCGCGTCTACGTCACCAGCGGGCCCGCCCTCGCCCGCGGCACCGACCTGGTCGCCGCCCTGACTCGCCTGCATCAGGGCGACGTCCTGTTCATCGACGAAATCCACCGCCTCCCAGTCGCCGTCGAGGAGTTCATCTACCCGGCGATGGAGGACTTCCGCATCGACGTCACCGTCGATAGCGGCTTGCACGCGCGCACCGTGCAGATCCGCTGCAAGCCCTTCACCCTCATCGGCGCGACCACGCGGGCCGGCCTCCTCTCCGCCCCGCTCCGTTCCCGCTTCGGCCTGGTGCACCACCTCCGCTACTACTCACCCGACGAACTCCTGACCATTCTCGAACGCACCTGCCGCGTGCTCGCCGTCCACGCACCGTCCGCCGCCGCGCTGACAACCATCGCCTCACGCTCGCGCGGCACGCCCCGTATCGCCAACCGCCTCCTCCGCCGCGTCCGCGACTACGCGCAGGTGCGAGCCGACGGCACGATCACGCCCGACCTCGTGGACGAGGCTCTCGCCCTCGAAGGCGTCGATGCACTCGGCCTCGACGAACTCGACCGCGCCTACCTCCGCGTCATCGGCTCGGTCTACGAGGGCGGGCCTGTCGGACTGGAGACCGTCGCCGCGACCATGAACGAGGACGCCGGCACGCTCGAAGACGTTGTCGAGCCGTACCTGCTCCAGATCGGCTTCCTCGCCCGCACCCGCCGAGGCCGCGCCCTCACCCGAGCCGGCGCGTCCCACCTCGGCATCGAACTGAAGCCCTCCGCCGCGAGCGTCGAGGCCGAACTCTTCAACGCGGACTGACGGTCTTCAACCGACCGCCGCCATCAACTCTCGGGCCATCCGATCGGCGAAGAGGAACCCGTCATCCGTGGGTCGCCATCGCCCGTTCGCAACCTCAAGCCACCCGAGCGCAACCAGCCGCGAAGCACCACCCTCCAACCGCTCCGCCGATTCGTCGCTGATCGCGCGTGCCTCCGCGAGTACGCCGACCGCATCGACGCCCTCCGCGACGCGCACCCCGGTCATCAGCCGTTCCGCGAGCAGGCGGCGAGCGTCCGGCTCCTCAGCGTCCGTCACAGGTCCCAGCGGTTCCGCCCAGCCCAAGTAGTCGTCCAGACGCGGCACGTTCCGCCAGCGTCGGCTCCCGCCCGCCGGATCGAGCACGTGCGACGCCGCCGACGGACCCACCCCGATCCACTGCTCCTGCCGCCAGTACGCGAGGTTGTGCCGACATTCCGCGCCCGGCGCGGCGAAGTTGCTGACCTCGTACCGGGCCAGTCCCGCGTCGCGCAGCCGGGAGGCCGTCCACCGCATCATCTCCGCCTCGATCTCCTCCTCGATCGGCTCGAACTCGCCCCGGCGCATCCTCGCCGTCATCGCCGTGTTTGGCTCGTAGGTCAGCGCATAGCAAGACAGGTGCGTCGTCCCCAGCCCGATCGCCCGCTCGACATCCCTCTCCCACTCGGCGTGCGTCTGCCCCGGCACGCCGAAGATCAGGTCCACCGATTGCCTCGCGATACCCGCCTTTCGAGCCGCTTCGACCGCCCGCGGCACGTTCACCGGATCGTGCCGACGTTCGAGGGTCCTCAGGTGTCGGGCCTCGAACGACTGTGCCCCGAGACTGATGCGGTTCACCCCCCCTCGCGCCAGCACCCGCAGCAACTCATCGCTCGCCGTCTCTGGATTGCACTCGACGGTGAACTCCCCCTCCCCCGTCGCGATAGCCCCCATGTCGAAGTGGCTTTGGAGGAGGCCGAGCACCCGCCCCCACAGGTCGACTCGGAGCAGGCTCGGGGTGCCGCCCCCGACAAAAATCGTCTGAAGAGGCACGCCGGCGAACCACGGGGCGACACCCTCCAACTCCCGGATCAGCCGGTCCACGAACCCGGCCTGCCGGTCGCGGGTGTCCACGAGACTGTAGAAATCGCAGTAGTGGCACTTGTGCGAACAGAACGGGACGTGGATGTAAAGGGACCGAACGCCCTGCCACCCCGCCGGCACCGACCCCAGCGGGTGGGCCGACGGACGCTCGCGTTGCGGGAGGACTGTCAGCACGGTATTGTGGTCGGCGACTCCCGGGGGCGGGTTGCCCGTGGCCGGGGATCCATTCACGGAACAAGGATACGCCCAACGTGAACGCCTCCCTCGTCCATGTCCGATCCGACGGCCGGCAGCGGGAAATCCCGCTCAACCACCCCGTCACGCTCGTCGGACGCCGAACCGATTGTCAACTCCGGATTCCGATCTCGAGCGTGTCGCGCCGGCACTGTGAACTCCGCATGGCCGACGGAGGCCTCTACCTACGCGACCTCGGTTCGAGCAATGGTACCTTCGTCAATGGCCACCGCCTCCAGGGCGAAGCCGAACTCACCCCGGGCGACCTCCTCTCGATCGGCTCGCTCGTGTTCGTCGTCCGCCTCGACGGCCATCCTCGCGCGATCGACGCTTCCGATGCCGCCAAGCGCGGCAAGCCCGCGCAGGCTCCCGGTGCCGCACCCTCCGCAATCCAGTCCGGGTTCGGAGCACCCTCCGCAGGGGACAGCAGCATCGACTTCGACTTCGACCTGGACGATGACGACGAGGAACAACCCTCGCTCTGAACTCCGGTCAGTCTCAGGCACACGACGACGCCGGGGATGAGCAACGCGAATCCCGGGATCGGGTCACGCCCGCTCTATCAAGCCGCCTTCGCGGGGGGCGCCTGCTTCTCCGCCGGCGCCTTCTGCTCCGCGGTCTTAGGCCCCGAACTCGCCTCTGGAATCCGGATGCGAGTCCCGCACGCCCGGCACTTGACCGTCTTGCCGCGAGCCTCGACCGGCACCGCGAGCACCTTCCGGCACACCAGGCTCGGGCACATGATTCGGATGGTCTCTTCGCTCATGTTCTCACCGCCCCGGAGATTGACCCGCGAACCCATCGACCAAGGCGCCGTCCCCCTTCACTGACCGTCCTCGCCGGGTCGGTCCGACGATTGCATCGCGCAGTCTGTAACGACTGCGAGGGCTGCGCCGCGCGTGCCCCGGCCTATCGTTCGCCCGCTTCGCCCAGGCCCCCGACCGCGAGCGCGACATGACCATTTCTCCACAGCAGACCGGGAAGGCACCTCCCCGCACCTCCGCGGCCACCGCCGTCGTCGGCCTCCAGTGGGGAGACGAGGGCAAGGGCAAGGTTGTGGACCTCCTCGCCGCCGACCACGACGCCGTCGTCCGCTACAACGGCGGCGCGAACGCGGGACACACCGTTGTCGTCAACGGCGAGCGGTTCGCCCTCCACCTCATCCCCTCAGGCATCCTCTACCCCGGCAAGACCGCCGTCATCGGCAACGGCGTCGTCGTCGATCCCGAGGCGCTTCTCCGCGAGATCGACTCGCTCAACGAACGCGGCATCGACACCTCGGGCCTCGTGCTCAGCAGCCGCGCCCACGTCGTGATGCCATACCACAAGGCTGAAGACGAACTGCGCGAGAGCGTGACCGCCGGCACGCCGGCCGACCCCGCTCGCGTCGTCATCGGCACCACCAAGCGCGGCATCGGACCCTGTTACGCCGAGAAGTCCCAGCGATCCACCGCCGTTCGCGTCGCCGACCTGCTCCGACCGGACACGCTGCGCGAACGCGTCGATGCCGCATGCCGTCTGAAGAGCCACCTGCTCGCCGACCGCGCTCCCGACGCCGTGGACGCCGCGGCCATCGCCGACCGCATGGCCGCCTGCGGCCTGCGGCTCGCGCCCATCGTGCACGATACGACCTGGCTCCTGCACGACCTGCTCGCCGAAGGCAAGCGACTCCTCTTCGAGGGTGGCAACGCCACGCTCCTCGACGTCGACCACGGCACCTATCCGTTCGTCACCTCTTCCTCCGCATCTGCGCTCGGCATCGGGCCGGGCACCGGTGTGCCTCCGCAGCGCATCGGTCGGGTCGTCGGCATCATGAAGGCCTACTCAACCCGCGTCGGCGCGGGACCCATGCCCACCGAACTCCTCGACGAGACCGGCAATCGCATCCGCGAGCGCGGACGCGAGTACGGCACAACGACCGGCCGACCGCGCCGATGCGGATGGCTCGACCTCGTCGCCGTCCGCTACGCCGCGGCCATCAACGGCGCAACCGAACTCGCGGTCATGCTCTTCGACGTGCTCGCGGGATTTGACTCGCTCAATGTCTGCACCGCCTACGAAATCGACGGCGAACGCACCGACCGATTCACCCCCGACGGCGTCGACCTTGCCCTCGCACGCCCCGTCTTCCAGCGATTCCCCGGCTTCAAGGAGGAGATCGGTTCGGCCAGACGCCTCGACGAACTCCCCGCCCCGGCCCGGAAATACCTCGACTTCGTCACCGAATACGTCGGAGTCCCCCTCTCGATCGTGAGCCTCGGGCCGGACCGGGCGCAAACCATCGTTCTCTGACCGTCGCGTGCCGCCGGCGAACGATCCATGCCCGCCCGTCGTACTCTCTGCGAGCCTCGGGAGCAGCACCGTGCCGAACCACGCCGCGGAGACCGTCGAGACGCCCGCTCCGTCGCCCGTGCGCCTCGACGACGCCGACCGCGCCGCACTCGAACGCATCAGGCGCATCAACCCCCGAGCGAACCCGCTCGAACGGCTCCCCGATGTCCGTCCGGCCCGCCTCCCACGCCACGTCGCCATCATCATGGACGGCAACGGACGCTGGGCCGAGCAGCGCGGCTTCCCCCGCATTTTCGGCCACCGCAACGGCGCGGCCGCCGTCCGCGAAACAATCGCCGAATGCGGCCGACTCGGGATCGAGGCTCTCACCCTCTTCAGTTTCTCCAGCGAGAACTGGCGACGACCCTCCGACGAGATCGAAGCCCTCATGCGCCTCTGCGTCATGTACCTCGAAGGCGAACGCGACGCACTCGTCCGCGAGAATCTGCGCCTCCGCGTCATCGGCCGGCGCGAAGGCCTCCCCGAAGAGGTCGTCTCCGCCATCAGCGCGGTCGAGACCGCAACCGCTCACCTGACCGGGCCCACGCTCTGCCTCGCCATCAACTACGGCTCGCGTGCCGAGATCGTCGACGCGACCCGTGCCCTCGCCCGCCGCGTCCGAGCCGGCGAACTCGACCCGGAGGACATCGACGAGTCCGCCTTCAAGGCCGCTCTCGGCACCGTCGGCCTTCCCGAGCCGGACCTGCTCATCCGCACCGCCGGCGAGATGCGCCTGAGCAACTTCCTGCTCTGGCAACTCAGTTACGCCGAGATCTACGTTACCGACGTGTTCTGGCCCGACTTCGATACCGCACGGTTCCACGCGGCCATCCGAGAGTTCGCCCGCCGCGGCCGGCGGTTCGGCGGCCTTGCCCACGGCCCCGCCCCGGACTGAGCCTTCCCCGCTACAGTGCCCGCCGTGCTCCAGCAGCGGCTCCTCTTCGGCCCCCTCATGGTTGCCCTCCTCGTCGCGGGACTCGCGCTCGACGAGTGGGTCAACGACCTCCCGCTCCCGGACGGGCTTGCGAACCTCCTCGGCCATCAGACCGCACCGCCGGGCGTCGTGATCTTCTTCGCCGTCGTTCCCCTGAGTTGGCTCGCCGCCATCGAACTCGCCGCGATCCTCCGCGCCAACGGCATCCAGGCCTCCGCCCGCGTCAGCGCCGCCGCTGCCCTCGTCGGACTCGCCGTCTCCTGCCTCGTCCCCAGCGAGGCGGACGCCGTCGCCAGCGTCGCTACCGTTTCCTCCGCCGCCGTCGTCGTGCTCGTCGGCTCCCTGCTCTTCTTCTCTCGCCACCAGAGTTTCGAGGGTGTCGTCGCGGCGGCGGGCGGGACGCTGCTCGCCTTCGTTTACCTTGGCCTGATGTTCGGGTTCGTCCTCGCCCTTCGCCGCGAGCATTCGGTCTGGACGATCCTCTGGGTGCTGATGACCACCAAGTCCTGCGATATCGGCGCGTACTTCGTCGGACGGGCCGTTGGACGACACAAACTCATCCGCTGGCTCAGCCCCGGCAAGACCTGGGAGGGATTGGCCGGCGGCGTCGCGCTCAGCGCCGCCGTCGGCACCCTCGGAGCCTGGGCCCTCGCGTCGGCCGGCATCCCGGGCGGGCCTGGCCTCATCATCGGCGCAGTCGCCGGTGTCGCCTTCGGCCTCCTCGGACAGGTCGGCGACCTCCTCGCCAGCCTCCTCAAACGAGACGCCGGCATGAAGGACTCCGGACACTCTCTGCCCGGCTTCGGCGGCATCCTCGACGTGCTCGACTCGCCCCTGCTGGTCATGCCCGCCGCGTACTGGATCCTCCGTTTCGCGCCCGCGGCGGAATTGTCAATCCCCACCGGCTAGACTGAAGGCGTGACCGCTCCCCGGGAGGGATCGATGGACGACGTGACGGCCCGCCTTCTCCGCGTCTTCCAGGCAGACATGCAACTCGCGGGACTCCAGAGCAGACTCCGCGCCGCCGAGGCCTTCCACACCGAGCAGGTCCGCCAACTCGCACACATCAAGGCAAAGGCCGAGTCGGTCGGCACGCAGTCTCGCCAACTCGCGGCGACCGCGGGCAACCTCGAGAACGAGATCCGGTCGCTCGACGAACGGATCGAGCACCTGCGCGCCCAGATGAACGAAGCCCGCACGAACAAGGAGTACAAGGCGCTCCTGACCGAGGTCAACACCCACAAGGCCGACCGTGAGCGCATCGAGGAAGAGGCCCTCGGGCACATGACTCGGATCGACGAACTCAAGGCCCAACTGGCCGAACTCGCCACCCAGGAGGCGGAGCGGGAGAAGGTCCGCAAGGTCGCCGAGTCCGAACGCGACGCCCGCGCCGCCGAGATCAAGGACCGCGTCGAGCAACTCAAGGCCGAACGCGACAGCCTGTCCCGCGAGGTTCCGGGCGACATCATGGCCATGTACACACGCCTCCTCGAACTCCGCGACGAGGAGGCCATGGCCGCACTCGAAATCGCCGACCGCAAGAGGCACGAGTACACCTGCGGCGCATGCATGATGAGCCTGCCCATGGAGATCGCCATCTCCCTCCTCGGCGGTAAACTCACCCTCTGCCCCAACTGCCAGTGCATCCTCTACCTCACGCCCGAGACCGCCGGGGCGATCACGCCCGCTTCCTCGAAGCGGTAATCTGGTCGCGTGCGAACGATCCGGCACTGGCTCCTCCCGCTTGTCTTCCTGCTCTGCATGACCCTCCCGCACCTCGGCCAGGGCGACTGGCAGCGGACGGACGGCGCGTGGTACGGCGCGATCGCGGTTCAGGCCTGGCGCACAGGCGAACTCTGGACACTCCACGGCCCACCGGGGCAGCCGTACTTCAACAAGCCCCCGCTCGCCTTCTGGCTCCACGGGTTCGCGTTGCACGTGGCCTGGCCAGGCGCATTGGCTGCCAGGCTCCCGAGCGTGCTAGCCGCCTGCGTAGGCCTTCTCGCGGGCGTCTGGACCGTGCGCATGCTCGCCGGCAGGCGCGCTGCGCTCCTCAGCGGCGTCACGCTCGCGCTCACCGTCGAGTACTTCCGCCGCACGCGGGAGATCTCGCTCGACCTCTGGCAGGCCGCGTTCGTCATGCTCGCCCTCGCGTTGCTCGTCCGCGCGATTCTCCCGCGGAGGTCGACACCCACTGCCAGCATCTTCTTCTCGTGCACCTCGGGCGCTGCGCTCGGCACAGCGCTGCTCACCAAGCCCATCGTGGCACTCGCCACGATCCCTCTGTTGGCCGCCTGGCTTGCCTGGGACGCCGGAATGCCCGCCGACACCAAGCGCCGCATCGACACACGTCACGCCATGGTGATGCTTGCCCTTGCGGTTGGAATCTCGCTCGTCGTCGCCCTCCCCTGGCATCTATCGATGTTCGCCATCCACGGCAGCGAGTTCGTATCGCAGTACCTCGGCGCGGAAGTCGTGGATCGTGCGGCCGGGAGACTCACATCCTCACCCCTCTGGGCCAAGCCGTGGTGGTTCTATCTGCACCAGATCAGCGTGGCCTACTGGCCGTGGCTCGCCTGCGTCGCCATCGCCATGGCCGCATGGACGCGGCGCGGCCGCCTCACCGGCCGCGGCTCCGTCGAGCGATGGGCGGTCGTCTGGGCCGTCGGGTGGCTGCTCCTCCTCTCGATCTTCCCCGACCGGCGAGACCGTTACGCCGTGATCGTCTGGCCAGCGCTGAGCGTCCTCGCGGGCCTCGGCCTCGCGCACGCACCGTGGGCCTGGCTTCGCTACGGCGTGCGAGGCTTCGTCGCCCGCTGGCAAGTCATCGCCGCCTGCGTCATCGCCGGAGCGATCCTCTTCTCGCTCCTTCCCGTGCGCGTGCAGCGGCCGATCGAGCCTCAGTGGCCCGCGCTCTTCGCGTTTCTGGACACGCTCCCCGGCGAACCCGTCTGGCAGGGCGCTTTCAACCCCGCGCGCGGCGCACGGCTCTACCTCGAGCGCGGAGCATGGCCAACTCCGACCCGCGACCGCTGGGGAAACACCGTCGCCGACCCGCCCGAGGGCGCACTCCTGATCTACCACCGTCGCGACGGTCTCGCCCCAGGTGCAAACGAGCGCACCGTCTTTACGATCGACGACCTTACCCTCACGCGACTCGGCAAGAACGGATGGCACCCCGTGACC
>JAHCJE010000042.1 GCA_026128865.1 Phycisphaeraceae bacterium
CCCCTCATCGTCGCGCACTGCCACGGAGGGCGCATGACCGGCGCCGCCGTCGTCCACCCGACGCGCGGCGACGCCGCGGGCCGCGACTTCGAGGCCCAGTTGCGCCTCGTGGACGTGCCCCTCGTCGCCGTGCTCGCCGACTGGGACCGCGAGCGAGCGGACCTCGCCCTGCTCGCGGGCGATCGCCCCCCCCGGAGCGATGAGCCGGAGACGCGATGGGGCGGCGCGCTGCGCGCCTCGCTCGACGTCGCCGGGCGCATCGGCGAGCCGCGGCGCACCACCGGGCGGGGCCAGGTCATCGTCGCCGGAGACCGCGACGCCCGCGTCCTCGACCTCCCGCTCATGCTCCCGCTCATCGAGTTCAGCAACCTCGCCGTGCCCACCGGCGACACGCTCTCGCTCGCCGAGGCCGAGTTCTACGTCCGCGACGGCTCGGTCTTCTTCGAGCGACTGCTCGTCAGCGCGCCGAGTGTCGAGATCGTCGGCTACGGCTCGATGTCCTGGCCCGAGGCCGAACTCGACCTGCGCTTCAACTCCCGGCGCACGCGCCGAGTCCCGCTGCTCAGCCCCGTGATCGAGGCGATGCGGGACGAGATCATCACCACGGCCGTCCGCGGCACGCTCGGCGAGCCGCGCATCACGTCCGAGCAGTTCACCGGCACGCGCCAACTCCTCGCGCGCCTCGCCGGCCGGCGGCTCTCCGAGTCCGAGGAGCACCTGCGCCAACTCGAGCGCGACGCCCGCGAGGAGGCCGAGCGCCGCCGCCGCGTCACGCCCGCGGCGCTCTCGACACTGCGCGGGGTCGTCGTCTCGCCCGTCGTGCCGGAGCCGCCCGCCTACCCTCCACGTTCCGAGGACGATCGCACGCCGGACCAGCCATGACCGAGCACAACCGCCAGGAACTCGACCCGCCCGCCGACACCGCGCCCCGCGACGAGAGCGCGGCCCCGCCGGAGATGCCGCTCCAGAAGCGCGCCGACGACCCCGGCGTGCAGGCCGCGCTCGACGCCCTCATCGCCGAGGTCGCCGGGCGCGAGTGCGATGCCTTCGACGCCCGACTCGTGCGCGACCTGATGACGGCCGCGCTCAAACTCATCCCCGACGGGCGCGACACGGGCGAACTGAAACTCATGACGGCGGCGGTGAAGGAACTGCGCTACGCCTTCCGCGTCTTCGGCCAGTACGCCAGCCCGCACAAGGTCTCCATCTTCGGGTCCGCCCGCACGCCCGAGACGCACCCCGACTACGCCGCCGCCGTCGAGTTCGGCCGCCTCATGGCTGAGGCGGGCTGGATGGCGATCACCGGCGCGGGCGACGGCATCATGAAGGCGGGGCACGTCGGGCCGGGGCGCGGCGCGTCGTTCGGCGTCGCCATCCGCCTGCCCTTCGAGACCACCGCCAACGACGTGATCGCCGGCGACGAAAAACTCATCCACTTCCGCTACTTCTTCACCCGCAAACTCATGTTCCTCTCGCAGGCGGAGGCGGTCGCCCTCTTCCCCGGCGGCTTCGGCACGCTCGACGAGGCCTACGAGACGCTCACGCTCGTCCAGACCGGCAAGGCCTCGATGATCCCGATCGTCCTCGTCGAGGGCGAGCGCGGGCCGGGCCGGCCGTCGTACTGGGCGCAGTTCGACCGCTTCGTGCGCGAGGCGCTGCTCGCCGGCGGCTTCATCAGCCCCGAGGACCTGAACCTCTACACAATCGCCGCCACGCCGCGCGAGGGCGTCGAGCACGTGCTGCGGTTCTACCGCAACTACCACTCGTCGCGATACGTGCGCGACACGCTCGTCATCCGGTTGCAGCGCCCCCTGCACGAGCGCGACGTCGAGCGGCTCAACGACGAGTTCGGCGTGCTGGTGAAGAAGGGGCGCATCGAGCCGTGCGGCCCCTTCGACGCCGAAGACGACCACCTCGACCTCCCGCGCCTCGCCTTCGTCCACACCCGCCACAAGTTCGGCCTGGTCCGCGCCCTCATCGACCGCATCAACGAGTGCGAGACGGAGTGAGGCACGGGTACCCCGCCACTCCGTGGCGGGAAGGATCGGCGCACGCCACGGAGTGGCGTGGTACCCGGGTCAGAACATCCCCTTCGCCCCGCCCGTGCGGCGCACCGCGTCGTACCGGGCCAGCGAGTCCTCGATGACGCCAAAGGCGTCACCCAGCCGGAGCCAGGGGCAACGCCCCTGGGGTCTGTCCTCTGACTGCCGAAGCCCTGAAAGGGCGTGCCAACCGTTCGCTACGCCCGTGGCCGCGGCGGGAGATGGCGACGAAATGTCTCGATGTAGCTCGTTCCGAACTTCACGCAGGTGATGCTCCGGTTGGGCACACGAACGATCGACTGCCACTCCCCCTTCGCGTCGAAATCGTGAATGGAGACCGAGCGATCGTCGCAGGCAACAACCGGACCGATCCAGAAATCCTCCTGCCGTTCGTTCTCGATGATCACATGCCTGCCCATCAGCCGCTTCAACAACGCTGTCCAACTCGCAAGCGGGAGTGAGCGGACAAAGCGCGTCGGCCGCTTCCACAATCCCTCCTTGCGCATAATCGTCTCGAAGCACGCCTCGTAGTCGCTCGCACGTCGCTTGGTGATGTCCTTCCGACGAATCACTGCATATCCGTCGAAGCGAAACTCGATCGTCTCGTGAACGAGAACCAGCGAACGGGATTCATCAACAACGACGCCGTAGAGCCCTGACGATGCAACGCCTCTTCGTTCGAACTTGGTAATCAAGGGCGTCGCGGTCATGGCCGATCGTACCCGCATCACAGCGTGCGCGTCGCGTGCCTTACGCCGCGTCCCGCGGGCCGATCAGGTCCGCGGGCGAGAGGCCGAGGGCGGCGAGTTCGTGGCGCGTGCCGCACTCGGGGCAGAGCACGAAGCCGTCCTCGTGCCGCAGGCCGAGGAGGGAGTACCGGCACCGAGGGCAGCGGACAAGGAGCACGCGATTGCGGATCGCGCGGATGAGCAGCCTGTCGCGGACGATGAGCCAGGACAGCCCGGCCGCGCCGGGGGGAAAGATGAGTAGCGAGAAGATGTGGTATGCAAACTCCGGTGAGCTGCCGGCCTCGAACACATCAAGCATCTCAAGCGGTATCTGCGAGCCGACGCCGATCGCTCCCGCGACGGAGAACGTCACGCCTGCGACGACCGTTGCGATCACCAGGTGCCGGATGGCGAACTGCGCCTTGACGCGCCTGACCCACTGCTCGCACTGCTCGTCGGAGAACCCGTCGAGTTCGCGGAACGCCCGGTAGGTCTGGTGCAGCGGGATGCGCACTCGCCTTCCCCTTCAGAACATCCCCTTCGCCCCGCCCGTGCGGCGCACCGCGTCGTACCGCGCCAGCGAGTCCTCGATGATGGCGAAGGCCACCTCCGCCGGCATCACCTCGTCCACCTCGACCTCCTTGCCCTCGAGCGTCTTGTAGTCCTCGAAGAACCGGCGCAGCATCTTGAACGTGTGCCGCGGGAAGTCGCTCGCCTTGCGGTAGTCCGCGTACTCGGGGTCGTTCACCAGCACCGAGATGATCTTGTGGTCCGGCTGCCCGTCGTCGATCATCGTCATCATGCCGACCGCCCGGGCCGCGCACAGGCACAGCGGCTCGATCTTCTCGGCGCAGAAGACCAGCACGTCCAGCGGGTCGCCGTCCTCGGCCAGCGTCTGCGGCAGGAACCCGTAGTTCGCGGGGTAGTAGACCGCGCTCGAGAGCACCCGGTCCAGCATCAGCATCCCCGACCCCTTGTCCAGTTCGTACTTGTTCCCGGAGCCTTTCGGGATCTCGATCACGGCGCGGAACACCCCGGGCAGCGGGTGCCCCGGGACCGCCGGCGAAACGTCGTGCCAGGGGTGGATCATGGCGGGAGGGTAGCGCGGGCCACGCTCCACGCGGTATCCTCCGCGCATGCTCACGCTCGACTACGCCAACTGCCTCGCCGACCGTGTCGGGCCGCACGGCCTGGACCCGGCCCGCCTTCAGCCCGGTGCGGAGGGGCACGCCGCCTGCGCCCACCTGACGGGGCTGCTCGCCCGTTCGCGCGGCTCGGGGTGGGAGCGGTGGCGCGAACTGCCCTTCGACCCCGTGCGGTCAGCGCACCTCGCCGCCGTCCACGCCGCAGCCGAGCCTCGGCGCGGGCGGTTCGAGAACCTCATCGTGCTCGGCATCGGCGGCTCCGCGCTCGGCAACGCCGCGCTTCAGTCCGCGTTGCGGCCGGCGACGTGGAACCTGCTCACCGGCGACGAGCGTGGCGGCCTGCCGCGGCTGTTCGTGCTCGACAACGTGGACCCGGCCCACTTCGGCGCGACGCTCGACTTCTGCGCCGCGCACGGCGGCCTCGAGCGCACCCTCTTCAACGTCGTCAGCAAGTCCGGCGAGACCGCCGAGACCGCCGCCCAGTTCATGATCGTCCGCGCCATGCTCGCAGATGCCCTCGGCGCGCGCGCAAAGGAGAACGTCGTCGCCATCACCGACCCCGAGCGCGGCACCATGCGGGCCATCTGCGACGCCGAGGGCTACGACACGCTGCCCGTGCCCGAAGGCGTGGGGGGGCGGTTCAGCGTGCTCTCCCCCGTGGGCCTCTTCAGCGCGGTCATGTGCGGCATCGACGCCGCCGTCCTGCTCGACGGCGCGGCCGACATGGACCGCCGATGCTCCGACCCCGACCTGCTGAAGAACCCCGCCGCCATGCTCGCCTTCCTGCTCGTCGAACTCGGCACCCGCAAGGGCAAGCCCAACCACGTCCTCATGCCCTACTGCAACGCGCTCTACGGCTTCGCGGACTGGTTCCGCCAACTCTGGGCCGAGAGCCTCGGCAAGCGCGTCGATCGCCAGGGCGAGGAGGTCTTCGCCGGCTTCACCCCCATCAAGGCCCTCGGCGCGACCGACCAGCACTCGCAGATCCAGTTGTACCGCGAAGGCCCGAACGACAAGGTCATCGGCTTCCTCGAAGTGGGGGACTTCGGCCGCGACGTGCCGATCCCCGCAGGCCTCGGCGTCGAGGCGATCGCCTACCTCGAGAGCAGGACCCTCGGCACGCTCCTCAACGCCGAGAAGCGGGCCACCGAGTACGCACTCGTCGAGAGCCAGCGGCCGAACTACACGATCCGCTTCCCGCGCGTGGACGAGCGGCACGTCGGCGAGTTCATCTGCCTGTGGGAGGTCGCGACTGCCTACGCCGGCCTGATGCTGAACGTCGATGCCTACGACCAGCCCGCCGTCGAGACCGGCAAGCAGGCCACGTTCGGGCTGATGGGGCGGGCGGGGTACGAGAAGCACCTGCGCCGCGTCGAGGCCGCGCTGGTGGAGACGCCGTACAGGATGTAGATACGCCGGATCGCGCAAAACATGCGCGTTCGCTCGCGCTCGCCCTGCTCTGGCACGCCGATTGAGTGTCGCTCGCCGGACCCGTCCGGGAGCGCACGCCACGCGCCCCGGGCCCGGCACGGAAGCGCGGCGTGAACCACGGCCTCTCCATCTCGGCTTCGGGAGCGCTCAGCGCCCTCTACCGGCAGGACCTCCTCGCCGGCAACCTCGCCAACCTCGACACCGTGGGCTTCAAGCCGGACATCGCTGTCACTCGCCAGCGCGACCCCGTACGCGTCGAGGACAACCTGCCCACGTGGCCATCGAACGACCTGCTCGAACGTCTCGGCGGCGGCGTGCAACTCGCGCCGAACCGGGTCGCCTTCCGGCAGGGCGTTCTCCGCGCCACGGGCAACCCGCTCGACGTTGCCGTGGAAGGGGAAGGCTTTTTCGTGGTCCGTGTCGCGGGGAGCGGCACGACGGACCGAGTCCGCCTGACGCGAGACGGACGACTGGCACTCGACGGTCGAGGTCGGCTTGTGACCGCGGCGAGCGGCCTCCCTGTCCTTGACACCGGCAACCGCGAGATCCGCCTGACCGAGTCCGGCAGCATCTCGATCGCGCCCGACGGTACGGTGAAGCAGGGCGACACCGTTGTCGCGCAGTTGTCGCTCGCCCGCGTGTCGGACGTGCGCTCGCTGCGCAAGGACGGCCCGGGCCTCTTCATGCAGGACGCGGCCGCGACCGCCTCGCGCACTCGCGCCTCCGGGCGGATCGTGCAGGGCTTCGTCGAAGAGTCGTCGGTGGACGAGATCCGCGTGCTCATGCAGATCCAGGACGCCGCCCAGGCGGCCCAGGCCAACATCGGCCTGATGACGTACCACGACCGCATCATGGACCAGGCGATCAACCGGCTGGGCCGCGTGGCCTGAACGCCGGCAAGGGGACGAACGCACCATGGCGAGCATCGCACTCCAGTCCGCCGCCTCGGGGTTGAGCGCCCTCAACACCCAACTCGACGTCATCGCCAACAACCTCGCGAACGTCAACACCGCGGGCTACAAGTCCAGCCGCGCCAACTTCCAGGACCTCATCTACGTCGAGCGCGCCCAGCCCGGCGTGGAGAACGCGAACGGCGACCAGCGCCCGACCGGCCTCTACGTCGGCCTCGGCGTGAAGGTCAGCGGCACGCAGATGGATTTCTCGCAGGGGGCGCCGCTCACGACGAACCGCACCCTCGACGTCATGATCGACGGCATCGGCTTCTTCCAGGTCCGCGTGCAGGACGACCTCGGCTCCGGCGGCGTCGCCTACACCCGCGCCGGCAACTTCGACGTGAACGCCGACGGCGAACTCGTGCTCGCCAACGACCAGGGCCGGCGCATCGATCCTGCCATCCAGATACCGCCGGACGCGCTGTCCATCGACATCGACTCGACGGGCCGTGTGTTCGTCGCGGTTCCCGGTGAGGCTGAACCTCAGGAAGTGGGCCAGATTGAGATCGCGACGTTCGTGAACCCGGCGGGCTTGAAGCAGATCGGCGAGAACCTGTACGTCGAGTCCGGAGCGAGCGGGCCGCCCATCCTCGGCGAGCCGGGCCTCGAGAACCGGGGCCGCCTGATCCAGGGCATGATCGAGGCCTCGAACGTCGACCCAACGCGCGAACTGATCGAACTCATCCGCACGCAGCGCGCGTTCGAGATGAACAGCCAGACCATCCGTACCGCCGACGAGACGCTGCGCTCCGTCGCCCAGCTCCGCCGCTGACGCCTGACCGCCACGCCGCATGAACCGCACGCTCGCCATGCTGACGCTCGCACTCGCCGCCTCGGCAACGCCGGGGCAGGAGATCGCGCTGCGCGGCTCGGTGCGCATCGAGCCTGGGCGGCCCGCGCTGCTTGGCGACGTCGCCGACCTCGCCGGCACGGGGGCGGACGCGCTCGCCCGCCTCGTCGTCGCGCCGGACACGATGGCGCTCGCATCCGGCTGGGTCCGCGTCGACGCCGCCGCCATCCGCGCCGCCATCGGCGCCCACGACGAGACGCTCGCCGAACTCGCCACCATCCGCGGCTCGGCGTGCCATGTGCGTGCGCACGCTCCGCCCGCCGTCGCCGACGACCGGCCCGCGAAGGTCGCCGAAGACCCCGCGCCCGACGCCCGCCGTTACCTCGGCGAGCCGACCGTGCGCGGGCACGTCGCCACGCGCATCGCCTGGATCCTCGGCGTCGATCCCGCCGACCTGCGACTCTCCTTCGAGGGCAGCGACGCCGACCTGCTCGCGACGCCGACCGCCGACCGCGTCGTCGAGGTGCAGCCAACGGGCCGGTCCGACCGTCTGCCCCTCGCCGTTCGCGTCTACGACACGACCGGCATCGTGGCCACAGGGACCGTCCGAGTCGGGGTGCTGGTGCGACGCCACACGCTTGTTGCATCGAGGCCGCTCCGTCGCGGCGAGATCGTGACGGCGGCCGACGTGACCGGCGACGAGCAGTGGCTCGCGCCCGGCGTGCGAGTCGCCGCGCCGGGCGACGCGATCGGGGCGGTCGTGCGTGGCCGGATCGAGCCGGGCGAACTCCTCACGGTCGATGCGCTCGACGCGCCGATCGTGGTGAACAAGGGCGACCTGGTGACGGTGTCGGCGGTCTCGCCCAGCGTTGGTGTCACGGAGATCGCCCGCGCGACGGAGTCCGGGCGTGTCGGCGACGTCGTTCGGTTCGAATCGGTCGATGGCAAGCGGCGGACGTTCGCTGCGCGGATGAGCGGGCGTGGGCGCGCCGTAGCGTGGGCAGCGACCACGACGGTAGCCATCGCAGGGGAGGACGCACGATGAATGCGCTACGGATCGTCGCAGTGGTCGCGGCTGTGGCGGGTGTCGGGATGCCGGCCTGCGGCCAGAGTTTCTTCACGCGTGAAGGCGATGTTCTGCGCGACTCACAGGGGCAATCCGACCCGCACGCTGCGCTGCGCGCCGTCAGCCTGTCGTTCGTGCAGCCGCCGATGCCGCGTGAGTTCGCGATCCACGACCTGGTCACGATCATCATCGACGAGACAAGCCGGAGCGAGTCGCAGCAGAAGCTGGAAACGGAGAAGGACTACGAGATCAAGGCCGCGCTGAAGCAGTTCCCGAGCCTGCGGCACCTGATCGAGGGCCAGTTCGAGAACGGCGACACTCAGCGGTCGATGCGGCTGGACCTGAGCGGGGGGCACGAGTTCAACAGCGAGGGCAACGCACGCCGCAGCGACCGCTTCATCGCCCGCATCACCGCCGAGGTCATCGACGTCAAGCCGAACGGCACGCTCGCGCTCGAGGCCCGCAAGCAGATCGTCAAGGACCGCGAGGTGCAGACGATCGTGCTCTCGGGAACATGCCGGCGTGAGGACGTCACGACGAACAACACCATCACCTCGTCGCAACTCGCCGCACTTACCGTCATCCAGTCCACGGACGGGGACATCAGCCGCGCCGCGAAGAAGGGGCTGATCCCGCGCGTCTTCGAGTCCATCTTCAACTTCTGACACGCCGCACGGAGCCGCATCGTGCCACGACTGCTGACCATCCTCGCCGCCCTCGCCTGCCTCGCCGGCGCGGCCGCGGCCCAGACCGGCAAGACCACAGTCCGCGAGCTCACCCGCTTCGCCGACGAAAGCGAGTTCGTGCTGCGTGGCCTGGGCCTCGTCATCGGCCTCAGCGGCACCGGAGACTCCGGGAAGGACCTTGCTCTCGCGCAGCAACTCGCCGAGGTCTTCCGCAACAGCGGCAATCCCATCCCCGATTACAAGGCGCTCGAGCGCACGAAGAGCGTCGCCTTGGTCATGGTCACGTGCTCGATCCCGCCGGGGGGCGCGCGCGTGAATGACGCGCTTGACGTCACGGTGTCTGTCGTGGGGAGCGCGTCTTCGCTACGCGGCGGCGAACTCTTCATCACCCCGCTGCAAGGCCCGACGCCCGGCTCGCCGCTCTACGCCATGGCCTACGGGCCGATCACGCTCGAAGACCCGTCCGTGCCCACGCGCGCCCGCGTGCGCATGGGCGCGAAACTCACCCGCGACGTGAAGGCCGACGCGCCCGCCGGCCGCCTCGACCTCGTTCTCGACCCGCCGTTCCGCGGCTACGCCTCGGCAAGCCAGATCGCGGGCACGATCAACGACACCTACTTCAACGCGCCCGTCGCGGGTGAACGGCGCATCGCCCGGGCCGTGGACGACCGCACGATCCGGGTCGAAGTTCCCGAGGTCGAGCGTGCCGACCCCGCCCCGTTCATCGCGGAGATCCTGGCGACGCCGATCGACGTCGCCCTGCTGCGTCTGCCCGCCCGCGTGATCGTCAACAGCGCGACCGGCTCAATCGTGATGACCGCCGACGTGCGTATCAGCCCGGTCGCCATCACGCACAACGGGCTGACGATCACGACGACCATCCCGCCGCCCGTGCCGACCGATGTCGATCCGCTGATCGACCGCACGCGATGGGCAGGGCTATCCGCTGGCGCTCGCCCCGCCGACGCGGCCCGGCTCCAGGACCTCCTCACCGCCTTCAAGCAACTCGACATCCCGCCCGCCGACCAGATCACCATCATCCAGCAACTCGCCAAGAGCGGCAACCTGCACGCCGAACTCATCGTGGACTGACGCTGTGTCAACGCTCTCATCCAACCCGCTTGTCGCAGATGCCGCACCGGGTCGCGTCATGCGCTTGACAACGAGCCGCGACCGTCAGGGAGCGGGTCTCTCCTCGCAGTTCGCCGATCCTTCGCTCGCCGACGCTCAGCGCACCTTCGCGGAGTCGCTCTCGATCGCCGAGCGCAGGCAGGATGGAAAGCGTGCGTCGGCCCGCGAGACGGCCGAGAAACTGGTCGCCATCACGTTCGTCGAGCCAGTGCTCAAGCGGTTGCGCGAGTCCGATGGCGCGGCGCCGCCCTTCGGTCCCGGCCCGGGCGAGAAGCAGTTCCGTGCGCTCATGGACGCGAGAGTTGCGCACGACATCGTGCGGGCAGCGCGTCTGCCCATTGTGGACCGGCTGGCACGCGATCTGCTTCGGGGTTCGGTCGGCGCGGGCGGCGAACCTGCGCTGAGAGGAGCCGGCGCCCATGCATGAAGCGCGCATGAGTGCAGCCGCGGATCTGGAGGCGGCGCTTCGCTCGCTCGCCGACGCTCATGGCGCGCTGCTCGAAGCGATCGAGGCCCAGCGCGAGGCGGTCCGTTGCGCCGATCCGAGCGCCGTCGAGTCCGCCACGCGTGCGCACCTCGCGGCGCTTGTGCGTATCGAGGAAGCGGACGTCGCACGTCGGGCGGCTGTCGAGCGTCTCGCCGGCCCGGACGCGGCGTCGATCCCGATCGCCACGCTTGCCGCCGGTCTGCCCGTCCCCACGCGCAACGCGCTCGAGCGTGCGGCCGCGGCCCTGCGCCCGCTGGTCGAGCGTGCGCGGCGCGAGCGTGCCCAGCTGCGAGAGACCTTCGCCTCGCTCGTCTCGCACATGGACGGGCTGATCCAGCAGGTGCATCGCCGCCTCAGCCACGCGGGAACCTACGGCCGCGCGGGCCGTGTCGAGGCCGGCCGCGTCGTCGTCAGCGGGGTGGACGTGGTGTCGTGAGGAGGATCGCGTGAGCCTGACAGCCGCCATGCTCGCTTCGCAATCCGCCCTGCACGCGGCGCAGGCGGGCATTCAGGTCGCCGCGAACAACATCGCCAACGCGGCAACGCCGGGGTACTCTCGCCAGGTTGTGCACCTCTCGCCTATCCGGGGCGTGGCGATCGGCAACAGCGGCACGATCGGTCGCGGGGTCATCGTGCAGGACGTCCGCCGCCAGGTCAACGAAGCGCTCCTCGCCCGCTCGTGGGGGAGCATGTCCGAGCACGCTGCTGCGGAGCAGCGTTTCGAGGCGATGTCCGCAGTCGAGAGCGCGCTCAACGAACTCAGCGGTTTCGACCTTTCGTCCGAACTCGCCGCTTTCTTCAACGCATGGTCCGAGCGGGCGAACCTCACCGAGTCCAGCGCGGTCGTCGTGCAGCGCGGCCTGCAACTCGCCGATTCGGTCCGACGACTGCGATCCGATCTTGGGGCGACGCGTGCACAGATCGACGGCCAGCTCGGCGGCGAGGTTGCGCAGGCGTCGAACCTGCTCGACCGCATAGCCGAGATCAACCGCACCATTGCCGACGCCGAGCAGGGCGTCCGCACGGCCAACGACCTGCGCGACCAGCGGGATCTGCTCGTCGGGCAGCTTGCCGAGTTGATCGACGTGAACGTCGTCGAGCAGCCCGACGGCCGATACGACGTTCTCATCGGCTCCGCACCCGTCGTTCTCGGCGGCACGGCGCGCGGGCTGGAGATGCGACAGATCACCATCGACGGTGTCACGCAGGTTCAGATCGCTATCCGCACCAGCGGCCAGGAGGTCCGGCCGGCGGGAGGTCGCATCGGCGGCCTGCTCACGGCGCGTGGCGACGGCATCAGCCGCACCATCGGCGCCCTCGACACAATCGCCACGCAACTCATCTTCGCCGTCAACGGCGCGCACGCGACAGGCACGAACGCCTCGGGCCTCACCGAGACCTTCTCCGAACTCCGGCTCTCGCCCGCCGACCGCATGCTCGCCCTCAACGACCCCGCGAACTCGGCCCTCGCGTCGCTCCCCTTCGCACCGCGCAGCGGCGGCTTCTTTGTCAACGTTCGCCACGTTGCCTCCGGCGTCGTGCAGACCGTTCGGATTGACGTCGATCTTGACGGTATTCTGGCGTCGGGTGCAAGAGGTTTCGCCGACGACACGTCGGCCGCGTCGATCGCGGCTGCGCTCAACGGCGTGGGGAACCTCTCCGCCGGCTTTACGCCGGACGGCCGGCTTCGTGTCGCCGCGAGCACGGGCTACGACTTTTCGTTCTCCGACGACTCGTCCGGCGTCCTCGCCACACTGGGCGTGAACGCATTCTTCACCGGGCGCGACGCCTCGGATGTCGGCGTTCGATCGGACCTCGCCGCGAACCCCTCGCGCCTGATGACCGGGGCGATGGTGGACGGCCGGTTCGTCGAGAACGCGACGGCGCTGCGCATCGCCGGGTTGCAGGACACAGCGCTCGAAGGCCTCGGCGGGCGTACGCTGCGCGGGGCGTGGTCTGACGCCGTTCAGACGGTTGCGGTGTCGACGCAGGGAGCTCGGTTGCGTGCCGAGGCCGCCCGCGTCGTCCGCGACAGCCTCGAGGCGCAGCGTGCCTCCGTCAGCGGCGTCAGCCTCGACGAAGAGTCCATGAACCTCCTCAACTTCCAGAAACAGTACCAGGGCGCGGCCCGCGTCATCGCGCTGGCCGACCAGCTCCTCGACTCCCTCATGTCCATCCTCTGACCGAGCGACCTCCATGAGCATGATCCCGTCGAGCCTGACCCGTGTGCCGAACATGCTCGCGGCGCGTGTGGGCGTGGCGCAGATCAACCGCACGAACCTCGCACTCTTCCGCGTCACGGAGCAGCTGAGCACGGGACTGGCTGTCATCCGTCCCAGCGACGATGCCGTGAAGGCCGCCGCTCTGCTCGAACTCGAGAGCCGGCTTGCGCGCACGGAGCAGCGTTCGCGCAACCTGGACGCCGCCCGGAGCACGCTCGCCACGCTCGACGATGCGCTCTCGCAGGCTCAGGATCTGCTCCTCGAAGCCAAGTCCACCGCCCAGGCGCAGATCGGCATCGGCTCGAATCCCGAGGAGCGTGCCACGCAGGCCACGATCATCGAGTCGCTCACCTCTGGCCTTCTCAGGCTTGCCAATACCTCCACGATCCTCGGGCACGTCTTTGCGGGCGACACGCCCGGCCGCCCGCCGGTCGAGTCCTTCCTTGGTGGTTACCGCTTCCGCGCCTCCGGGGAGGGGATGCTCGCCGACCTCGGCCTCGGCGACTCCGTCCGACTCACCCTCGGTGACAACGGACCGCTCGGCACCTCGTCAGCGCGTGTCCGAGGCACGGCCGACCTCAACCCCGGGCTTACGCTCGACACGCGCCTCGCCGACCTCGACGGCGCGCGCGGGCTTGGCATCGACCGCGGCATCGTCGAGTTTTCCTACGACGGTGGCCCGCGCGTCAGCGTCGATCTCTCCACCGCGGACACCGTCGGCCAGGTCGCTGCACGCCTCACCGCCTCGATCCGGCAGCATGAGACCCAGACGGGCCGGACCATCCTCGGAGCCGGCGGCGTCGGGGTCGCCGACGGCGCGTTCAGCAACGACCTCGCGAGTCCCGGCGGCTCAAGCCCGCAACTGCGGTTCTTCGACACCGGCGCGGGCACGACCGCGCGCGACCTCGGCCTCGCCGACGATTCCTCGTTTGCGTTCACTCCTGCCGCGAGTCAGGGCATCGAAACCAACCCGCGACTGACCTGGCTCACGCCCATCGACGCTCTCCGCGGCATCGGCGGCTCGCCGCTCGGCGCGATCCGCCTCTCGGCTCACGGCCACACCCGCACGGTGGACCTCGGGGCTGCTTCGACCATGCAGGACGTCCGGAACCTCATCGAGGGGTCGGGTCTCGGTCTCCGCGTCGAGATCGCCCCTGACGGCACGGTCAGCGTGCGGAACACCGTGGCGGGAGGTGCCGCCACCGGCCTCGCGATCGAGGATACGGACGGCGGTGGCTCCACCGCGAGCCGACTCGGCATCCGCACGCTTGATCGCGGCACCCGCCTCGATGCCTTCAATGACGGCCGAGGCGTCACCATCGCCGACGGCGGCGTCAATCCCGATACCGGCGACCCGGACCCGGCACTCGACGTGGAGTTCGTCATCCGGCTCGGCAACGGCGCCCGCATCGAGATCGACCTCAGGCCGGCGGACGTCGTCTCGGTCGGAACGCTCCTCGACGCCATCAACACCCGGGCCGCGGCCCAGCTCGCCTCCCAGGGCTTCCCGACCACGCTCTTCCGCGCCTCGATCCCCGACCACGGTCCCGGCGGCATCGTGCTGACGCAGGACGACACGTTCCCCGGCATGACCGATCGTCTCGCTGTTGAGCCACGCAACAACAACCCCGCGGCGTTCCAACTCGGCTTGATGGACGCGCACTGGGATGCCGCCAGCGCAAGTCTGATCGGTTCGGACCGCGCAAAGGTGCGCGTGGATGGCATCTTCACACACCTCGCGGACCTGCGCGAGGCTTTGCTCAAGGATGACACGCCTGGCATAGCGCTTGCTTCGGAAGGGATCGAGCGTGCGCTTGAGCGTCTGGCCCAGTCGCGGGCGCTCGTGGGCGGCTACTCGACCCGGGTCGACCGGGAGGTGGACACGGTGGAACAGCGGCGTGTGCTCGACGAGACCTTCCGCAGCCGGCTCAGAGATGCCGACTACGCCGAGGTCGCCTCGCGCTTCGCGCTTCTGCAGACGCAACTCGGCGCGGGGCTTCGTGTCGCAGCGGCGGCCAACTCGCTTTCGCTCCTGGACTTTCTGCGGTAGGGGTTGGATGCCGGCCCGGCCCGCGTGAGCGGGTCGAGTCGATTGGATCCGGATCGGATGGCCCGCCGCGGCCGCGGGCCGAGCACGACAGGACGTCGCCCGGTCGAGGGACGATCGGGGCTCGAACGTTGACGACAGGCCGAACGACGGAGCGCGCCAATGGAAGTGCGTACCACTCGCTTCGGGGTGATCGAGATCGCGGAGGATCGCGTGATCACCTTCCCTCGCGGGCTGCTCGGGTTCCCCGGGCACACGCGATACTGCCTCCTCGAACCCGGCGAGGACGCCTGCTTCTTCTGGCTCCAGTCGCTCGACGACCCCGAACTGGCGTTTGTCGTTACCGACCCGAGCCTCTTCGTGCCGGACTACTCGGTGCCCATCCGTCCCGAACAGATGGCCGAACTCGGGCTGTCGCGTCTCGAGGACTCGCAGGTGTTCGTGATCGTGAACAAAGTGGACCAGACACTGACGGGCAATCTGCAAGGCCCGCTGGTCATCAACACGCTGACCCGCGCGGGCGATCAGCTCGTGCTCGCGGAGAAGCGGTGGACGACGCGGCACGCCCTGATGAAGGTCGCGCCCGCGCCGCGAGCCGCCTCCGCGTGAGTCGATTGTGTTCTTCCGGCTCGGGGGGCAAAGGACGCCCCCGCACGACGCACTTTCCCGCGTGCCGCGGCGACCCGCCGGCACGGAGGCCGAAGGAGCCGACCCATGCTCGTTCTTTCCCGTCAGCGCGACGAGACGATCATGATCGGAGACGTGATCGAGATCACGGTCGTCGACATCCGGGGGGACAAGGTCCGCCTCGGGATCACCGCGCCGACGACCATCGCCGTTCATCGCAAGGAGGTCTACGAAGCCATCCGACGCGAGAACGAGCAGGCGTCTCGCCTCGACGGCGGGGACGCCCAGCTGCTCAGCCAGACCATCCAACCCGGGCCGGCGCGGGCGGGCGTTCGCTCGCGCGCCGCGGAACTCGCTCGACCCGTCCGTCCCCAGACCGCCGCGACCGCGCCGACGCCGGCCGCACCACGCGCTCGATGACCGCGCGCAGCACGCACTTAGCCTCAATCACGGAGGATTGTCATGGCTAGGATCAACACGAACATCCCCAGTCTGATCGCGCAGGCGCACTTGCGCTCCACAAACGCCGAACTGGGGCTGAGGCTCGAACGCCTGTCCACCGGCCTGCGGATCAACCGCGGGAGCGACGACCCGGCGGGCCTCATCACCTCGGAACGCATCCGATCGGACCTGGAGGGCGTGCGCCAGGCCCTGCGCAACGCGGAGCGGTCCAGCAACGTCATCGCCACCACCGAGGCCTCCCTCGCCGAGGTGAACGACCTGCTGAACTCCATCCGCGCCCTCATCGTCGAGGCCGCCAACACCGGAGCCAACTCCGAGGACGAACGCAACGCCAACCAGTTGCAGATCGACTCCGCCATCGACTCGATCACCCGAATCAGCAACACCGCAACCTTCGGCGGGCTGAAACTCCTCAACGGCTCCCTCGACTACACCCTCTCGGGCCTCGCGCCCAGCGCGATCGACCACGCCCGCATCACCCACGCCAGTTTCGTCGGCAACGCCGCCATCCAGGTGGATGTCGACGTCATCGCCTCCGCACAGACCGGCAACCTCTTCTACAACGGCGGCACGACGCCCCCGGGCGAAGTGCTCTCGACGGTCACCCTCGAGATCGCAGGCCCCAAGGGCGTGCAGGTGCTCACCTTTGCCTCGGGCATCCCTCTCACAGACGTCGCCAACGCGATCAACAAACTTGCATCGGCCACCGGCGTCAAGGCCGATCTGATCAACGGCGACGTCAACTCCGGCGTCGTCTTCAGCAGCGTCGATTACGGTTCGGCTGCGTTTGTCTCCGTCCGACGCCTCAACCCGCCCAACAATCCCGCCGACGACGCCTGGATCCTGCACAGGTTCAACGACGGCGTTCCCATGCCCGACTACGGGGGCGGCTTCCCGTGGACCGACGTGATCACCGCCACACGCGACAAGGGACAGGACGTCTCCGCGCTCGTCAACGGGATCGTCGGCAGCGGGACCGGTCTACGGGTCAAGCTCAGCACCCAGACGCTCGGTGTGGACCTCCTCCTCGACGCGGACTTCGCGACCGATCCGACGTCGTCCAGCAGCACCTTCTTTGTCACCGGTGGCGGTGCGATGTTCCAGGTCGGACCTGAGGTTTCCATCCAGCAGCAGATCAACGTCGGTATCCCGTCCGTCGCGGCGTCGAACCTTGGTGCGACACTCATCAACGGCACGCTCGCCTTCCTCTCTTCCCTCAAGTCGGGGGGTGAGAACTCCATCACGGCCTCAATGGCGCGGAACGACTTCACCGGCGCGAACCAGGTCATCGCGGCGTCGATCGACGAGACGTCGGTTCTGCGAGGCCGCCTGGGTGCGTTCGAGCGCAACGTCGTCCAGACGAACGTGCGCTCGATGCAGGCTGCGTTCGAGAACCTGAGCGCGAGCAGTTCCGCCATCCGCGACGCCGACTTCGCACTCGAGACATCGCAACTGAACCGTGCCCAGATCCTTGCGTCGGCTGGGGCGACGGTGCTGACGATCGCGAACCAGCAGGCGCAGCAGGTGTTGCAGTTGCTCGGCTGATCCTTATCGGACCATCATTCGGTCTGTCCACCCCCCCGCCCCCCCAGGGCGGGGTTGTTTTTCGCGCCCCAGACGCCCCGTCTTCCGGGTGAACGGAAGAAAAGGCGTCACGAAGTCTCATCGCGGACTCAACCGCCCTCCCGTTGCATCCGATCCCACCTGAACCTCGGCTTCCCCCGGCAGGTGGGGCCGAGGGTGATCGCCCGGACGTTCCGGGTCGGCTCCATGACGGTGCGTTTCCGTCGGGGGCCGTGGGTCGGCTGCTCGTTGCGGCGACCACGACAAACGGACGGTTGGAACGGACAGCCCCGTCCCAGATCAGTGCACGGAGGACCCCATGAGTCGGATCAATACGAACGTTCAGTCCCTGGTGGCCCAGCGCGTGCTCGGCCTGAACAACTCGAACCTCAGCAAGTCGCTCGAGCGGTTGAGCACCGGCCTTCGTATCAACCGCGGCAAGGACGACCCGGCGGGGCTGATTGCCTCGGAGGCCCTCCGCGCCGAGCTGAAGGCCACGAATGCGGCGATCGCCAATGCGCAGCGCGCCGATCAGGTCGTGAACATCGCCGAGGGCGGTTTGCAGGAGATTTCGGGGCTTCTCACCGAGCTCCAGGGCCTGCTGACGGCCAGCTCGAACTCGGCCGGGCTTTCCCAGGACGAGCGTCAGGCGAACCAGCTCCAGATCGACTCGATCCTCCAGACCATCGATCGCATCTCCAGCAGCACGGCCTTCCAGGGCATGAAGCTGCTGAACGGCAACATGGACTTCACCGTGGAGAGCGTGTCGTCGGCCATCACCGACTACCGCATCAACGCCGCGAAGTTCACCGGTTCGAGCCTCGGAGTCGATCTGGTGGTGACGCAGTCCGCACAGCAGGGCATCATGTTCCTGTCGATGGGCGGCACCGAGCTGAACTTCGGCGGCGCGAACTCCGGCAACTTCACGATCGAGATCACGGGCAGCAAGGGCAGCCGCGAGCTTTCGTTCGCCTCGAACACATCGCTCGCCACGATCGTCGCCAACATCAACAGTTTCACCGATGTCACCGGCCTCGTCGCCTCCGTCGCGGCCGATGGCGCCTTCACCGGCGGCTTCACGGTCAAGAGCGCGGGCTTCGGCTCCACGGAGTTCGTCTCGGTCAAGGTCGTCAACGACGCCGGCATCCAGAACGGCGACGACAACCTCGGCATCTACCACTTCGAGTCCGACGACGCCTCCAGCGTCAACACGACCATTGCCGCCAAGTTCGACTCGAACACCGCGGCCAACGGCCTCCGCGACGCCGGCCAGGACGTCGGCATCAACATCAACGGCATCGCGGCCACTTCGCGCGGCAAGACCGCTCGCATCAACACTGACACCCTGGATCTCGAGGTCACCCTCGCGACAGGCGACGCGCAGTCTCTCCAGACCCTCTCCGCCTTCACCATCACGGGCGGCGGCGCATCGTTCCAGCTCGCTGGTTCCGTGGACATCGCGGGCAAGGTTTCCCTGGGCATCGCGGACTTCGCCGTCCGCAAGCTCGGCAACAGCAGCCTGGGCTTCCTCAACGATCTCGCCGCCGGCCGGGCCTACAACATCGTCGATAGCGATGGCACCTCCGCGCAGAAGATCGTCGGCGAGGCCATCGCCCAGATCTCCGCGGCACGCGGACGCCTCGGCGCCTTCCAGAAGAACACCGTCGGCGCCACCATCCGCTCCCTCGGCATCGCGGTCGAGAACACCGCCGCGGCGGAAAGCTCGATCCGGGACGCCGACTTCGCCTCCGAGACCGCCGAGCTGACCCGCTCGCAGATCCTCGCCCAGGCATCGACCCAGGTCCTTGCCCTCGCCAACTCGCAGCCGCAGGCGGCCTTGGCTCTCCTCGGCTGATCCGCTCCTGATCCAGTGAGACGGGCGTTCCGCCCGCCTCCGACCCTCCAATCCTCACTCGCCCCGGCCCGCGCCGGGGCGTTTCCTTTTTGCCGCGAGCCTCTGACTTGCCGATCCTTCAGCAGCGATGCCCGTGCGCACCAAGCGACCAGCCAAGACCCTGCCCCAGGCCCTCCGCCGCACGCGCGACACCTTCCTCGTCTACCTCCGGGTTGAATGCGGTCTGAGCGCGAACACTCTCGAAGCCTACAGCCGTGACCTCCGCGATCTGTTCGACGACCTCTCCAGCGCGGGCGTCACCAACCCTGACGACGTCACGCCCCGCGTCCTCGTCGCCCACGTCGCATCGCTCAGCAGCGACCGCAGTCTCGCGGCCTCGTCGGTTGCCCGCCACCTGGCGACGATCAAGGTCCTCTTCCGCTGGCTGCACGCTCAGGGCCGCATCCCCGAGAACCCCGCCGACTACCTCGACCAGCCGACGCGCTGGAAGCGCCTGCCCAGTGTCCTCTCGCCGAAGCAGGTGCGTGCCCTTCTCGCTGCCCCGCGTCCGGACCCGGATGCGCCGGACGACGCCCCCCCCCTCTGGGTGCGCGACCGGGCGATCCTCGAACTCCTGTACGCCAGCGGCCTGCGGGCCAGCGAGGTCGGCGCGCTCGGTCTGGCCGACCTTGTCCGCGACCTTGGCGTCCTCCGCGTCACCGGCAAGGGCGACAGGCAGCGGCTCGTCCCCATGGGCGTGCCCGCCCGCGACGCCCTCGACCGCTATCTCGCCGACTGCCGCCCGCGGCTCGTGCGCGAGGGCGGCCGCGACCGCGGCCGCGTCTTCGTCTCGCGCACCGGACGCCCGCTCGAGCGAGTCGCGGTGTGGCAGATCGTTACGCGTCATGCCCGGGCCGCGGGTCTGGAGGGGGTTCATCCGCACGTTCTTCGCCACAGCTTTGCCACGCACCTGCTCGCCGGCGGTGCGGATCTGCGCACGGTGCAGGAACTCCTGGGCCACGCCGACGTCGCCACCACCCAGATCTACACCCACGTGGACCGCTCGCATCTCAAGGACGTTCACCGAAAGTACCACCCCCGGAAGTGATGCCCGCGAGTCTCCTGGCAGGGCGGTATGATTTCGGCACTTTCAGTCGCCGCTGAAACGGCGGCCGGTTCGGAGACGCCATGCCCCTCTACGCCCCGCCCACCGAGTTCCCGCACCTGCCCGCCGCCAATCCGGGGCTGCTCGCGGCCGTGGTGCGGGGCGAGGCGCGGCTCACGCCGGAGCAGGCGCTCGACCTGTTCCGCTCGATGCCGCTGACCGCTCTCGGGCGGTGGGCGGACGCACGCTGCCGCGCAATACACGGCGGGTCGATCCGCACCTACGTGATCGACCGGAACGTGAACTACACGAACGTGTGCAACGCGCGGTGCACGTTCTGCGCGTTCCGACGCGACGGCGACGAGCACGACGCCTACACGCTCGAGCCGTCGCAGATCCTCGAGAAGATCGGCGAACTGGTCGCCATCGGCGGGACGCAGGTGCTCATGCAGGGCGGCATGAACCCCGCCCTGCCTCTGGACTGGTACGTGCGCCTGCTGCGGTCGATCAAGGAGCGCTTCCCGCGCGTGCACGTGCACGCCTTCAGCCCGCCCGAGTTCATCGAGTTCGTGCACTTCTTCGACCCCCCCGGCTCGACGCTGGAAGAAAAACTGCGCTGGGTGATGGTGCGCCTGCGTGACGCAGGCCTGGACTCCATCCCCGGCGGCGGCGGCGAGATCTTCGCCCCCGCCGTGCGCCGCAAGATCGGCCTGGGCAAGTGCGACGCCGAGGCGTGGCTGACGACGATGTACGTCGCCCACACCCTGGGCATGTTCACCAGCGCAACCATGATGTTCGGCCACATCGAAGGGCACGCCGACCGCGTCCACCACATGCGGCTCGTGCGCGAGTGGCAGGATCGGGCGCTGGCGGAAGAAAGCGACGCAACTTCCCCCCGCGGCCACTACGTCTCGTTCATTTCCTGGCCGTTCCAGCGGGAGAACACGCCGCTCGGGCGCGTGAAGGACTGGCTGAGCCGGCCCGAGGACTCCGGCGAGTTCCCGGGCGACGCGGTGGCCCGGCTGGACGGCTCGGGCGACCCGAAGGCGCACGCGGAGTTCGGGCGCCGGGTGCGAATGAGCGGCTCGACGGACTACCTGCGCACGCAGGCGCTCAGCCGGCTGTTCCTCGACAACGTCTACTCGATCGGGGCCTCGTGGGTGACGATGGGGCCGCACGTCGGCCAGGTCGCCCTGCTGCACGGCGCCAACGACATGGGCAGCGTAATGATGGAGGAGAACGTCGTGTCCGCCGCCGGGACGACGTACTGCCTCGACGAGGCGGTGCTCTGCCGGCTCATCCGCGGGGCGGGGTTCACGCCGGCCCAGCGCGACAACGTCTACGACGTGCTCCGCATCCACGACGGCCCCGACAGCCCGGACCTGCGCGTGACCGACTGGTCGCGGCACCGGACCAAGCGGCTGCACGTGGAACGCAAGGCGGCGGGAGTGCCGCTGACCGTGACCGCTGCGGAGAGCTAGACGAGGGTGAGGCCATGCCCGACGAGGCGAACGATCAACCGAATCGCACCCGATCGAGATGGATTCGAGATTGCGTTGTCGTGTTCGGTCTATTGATGGCGCTTTCGCTCGTCCTTGTGTATGTGATCGCCGGGCGTCACCAACACTCGCTGATTTCGCCGCCGCATTCTGGTGTAACGCTCCAGGAGTTCCAAGCACAACGAGGTTCGATCATCGACCGCGAGCACGTGGCCGTTGCTGCGGCATACGGCGGGGAAGTTGTTGTCGTCACAGGTAAGTTGTCCCCTCGCTGGATGTTGCCGTCTGGTCCGCCGATCTACGTATTTGACGGAGCCAACGGCATCTTGATCGACTGGACGAGCGACTCCGGCGACGACGATCGGTTCAAGTCCGCGTGGGGTGACGTTCTGAAGTGAGCGCTTCGTGGACGGCAACGAGGGTTCGGCAATCCCGCACGCGCCGATGCCCACGCCGTGAAACCCGATCGGTTGGGTAGGCAGGCCCACAATCAGCGGCAGAACTGACGGTGAGCGCGAAGCGGTGAGAGTTGCTCACGCGGAGGCGCGGAGGGGATCAGGGACCTGAGAGGAGGAGGTTCGGCACAGGCGGGACGCCTGTGCCACCGGTTTCAGATTCCATCCTTCGCGTGCTCTGCGCCTCTGCGTGAGTTGGCTCAGCGCGCGAGGCTTCGCTCGCTTTCGAGGCGGTGCTCGATGCGGACTCGTTCGCGCTCGGCGATCATGCGCCAGTCGGGGTCGTTCTCGATGAGCAGGGCACGGCGGACGCGGTCGAGGGCCTTCTGGTCGGCGAGGTTGAGCAGGTGCGTGGCCTTGATCGCGCCGCGCAGCGACTCGCGCCGGTTCGGATCTCGCTCCAAGGCCATCTCGTAGTAGCGCAGTGCCTCGACGCCCCAGCCCGCCTCGAGGTAGGCGAGGCCGAGGTTCTCGGCAGGGCGCGGGTCGGTCGGGCGCAGGTCCATGGCGACGCGGAAGGCCTCTGCCGCGCTCGCGTAGTCCGATCGCTCCATGAGCAGGATGCCGAGGTTGTTCCAGGCTTCGGCGAGGTCGGGCGCGTTCCGGACCGCGTCGCGGTAGAGGGCGATGGCGCGGTCGGCGTCGCCGCGATTCTGCGCGGTTTCGGCCTGAGCAAAGAGCTCGCGGCCGCGGCGGGCGCGCTCGTCGAGTTGCGCGTAGGGGTCGTCGGCGCGCTGCTTCGCGCGCGACCCGCCGCCGGTGCATGCGGGGAGCGTCGCGGCGGATGCGCAGAGGAGGATCAGAGCCAGTCTCGTCGATCGGTTCACCCTTGTCGCTCCCATCTGGAGAAGGTCACGGTCACTTGCCAGGTGCGTTGCTCGGGCCGCAGTTCGATGGCGGAGACTTGCATTCCAGGGACGGTTTGTGTCGAGAGTTCCACCCACCTGAGAAGTTTGTCGAGGTTTGCGTCGCGCATCGTGTATGTGTAGTCGCGCTTCGTGAGGTCTTCGCTGCGCTCGCTGCCCTGTCGCGGGATCGGCGGTCGGTCGGCGAGGCCTGCGTCGCGTGCGGCGGACTCGATCCGGCTGAGCACGTCGGGGATGGGTGCGAAGGCGTCGGTTCCCGTGTTCCGACGCTGTTGATCGACGGCGTTGAACTGGGAAGCAAGGCGGACGACTTGCTCTTCGCGAGTCTGTTCGAGGCGCAGGGCACGCCCGGCCGAGGCTCGTGCGCTGAGGCTGGAGACGAGCGCCCCCACGCCGATGGCGAGCACGAGAAGTGCGGCGACGAGCAACGCAGTGGGCC
>JAHCJE010000043.1 GCA_026128865.1 Phycisphaeraceae bacterium
CCTTCACCAGCCCGTCAGGAGTGATCTTCACGTTGCCGGGCTTCAGATCCCGGTGGATCACACCACGCTCGTGCGCCGCCTCAAGCCCCTCGGCGATCTGCGCACTGATGTGGACGGCGTCCTCGACCGCCAGCGGACCGTTCGCAAGACGCTCCGTCAGCGTGTCCCCAGGAACGTACTCCATCACGATGTAGTGATGCCCCTCGTGTTCCTCAAGACCGTAGATCGCCGCAATGTTCGGGTGGTTCAACGAGGCCAGCAACTGCGCCTCCCGACGGAATCGCGCGGCACGCTCAGGGTGCTGTGCAAACACGTCCGGCAACACCTTGATCGCCACACGGCGGTTCAGCCGGAGGTCTTTCGCCAGATACACCACCCCCATCCCGCCGCGCCCAAGCTCGCGCTCGATCGGGTAGGGACCGATGTTCTTGCCAGGTGTCAGCCGCTCACCCCCGAACGAACTCTGCCACGGCGCGATCGTCGCCGCATCCCCACCACCGGGGTCAGTGCCGAGCGCCCCGGACGATCCCGGCGGCGGCCGGTCCCACGAGTCGGTCACAGGACGATGCTCCGACGGCTGTCTGCCCCAGCCCCCAGGTTGTGACCCGCCGGACGAGTCCTCGCCCGCGGGGTGTCGAGCGGGCGGTGGGGGGGGAGACTTCGGGCCGGAAGTAGCAGGTGGTGCCAGCGGCAGATCGCCCGGACCCAGCGTCGGCTGATCCGCGAAACTCGGCGACCTCAGCGGGGGTGTCGTGCCCTCGCCCGGACCGCCATCCGAACTCCGATCTCGCTCGTCCAACGCTGCCCCCGTCCTCTTGAAGCCGAAGCGTAGCAGGTGACCACCGTGGCGGGCCGGGGGCCTGATGGTGGTAGTCTCTGAGCGAACCGCGACGCACGATTCGGAGGCCACAGTGCAGATAGACCCTGACATCCGCAAGGCATGGACGCTCCCGGGCTGCTTCTACACGGACCACGCCCTCTACGACCGCGCACGAGACGCTGTCTTCGCACGCTCCTGGCAGCTCGTCGCGGATACCGACCAGTTGCGACTTCCCGGCCAGGTCTTTCCTGTCACACTCCTCGAGGGCTGCCTCGACGAACCGATCCTGCTGACCCGCGACCGCGCGGACTCGCTCCATTGTCTCTCGAATGTCTGCACACACCGCGGCACGATCGTCGCCGAGGCACCCGATCGTGCCGCGTGCCTGACCTGCCGCTATCACGGCCGCCGCTTCGAACTCGACGGCACGTTCCGATCCATGCCCGAGTTCGAACAGTGCCAGGGGTTCCCCACCGACAAGGACAATCTGCCCCGGATGCCCATGGCCGTCTGGCGAAAGTTCATCTTCGTCGCGATCAACCCCGCCTTCCCCTTCGACGAACTGGCCGCCGAGATGGACCGACGCGTCGGTTTCCTCCCGATCGAGCTCGCCCGCTTCGATCCCGCGCGAAGCCGCGACTACCTCGTCAAGTGCAACTGGGCACTCTACGTCGAAAACTACCTCGAAGGCTTCCACATCCCCTTCGTCCACGCCTCCCTGGCCGCTGCCCTCGACTACGGCCAGTACCGCACCGAGACCTATCGCTATTCCAGCCTCCAGCTCGGCGTCAGCAAGGGCGGGGAAGACGTCTTCGATCTCCCGGCCAACTCACCCGACAAGGGCAGCGAGATCGCCGCCTACTACTACTGGCTCTTCCCCAACACCATGCTCAACTTCTACCCCTGGGGCATCTCTGTCAACGTCGTCCGTCCTCTCGGCGTCGACCGCACTCGCGTCTCCTTCCTCAGCTACGTATGGGATGAATCGCGCATCGCTACCGGCGCGGGAGCGGACCTCGACCGCGTCGAACGCGAAGACGAGGCCGTTGTCGAGGCCGTCCAGCGAGGCGTTCGCGCTCGCCTTTACCAACGAGGCCGATACTCACCCACGAGAGAGCAAGGTGTCCATCACTTCCACCGCATGCTCGAGGACGCAGTCGGCATCGACCCGACCTCGTCTGGATGATTCCCCTTGCTCGGCAGGCTCGGGCCCCTCCCAGCCACCACGCGAGTGTCCGAAAAGAAAGAAAATCGGCCCGAAACGCCCCCTTCCGCGTTGTGCGAGGACAGGTCGATCCTGTACCTTGGGCAAGGGCGTGGGGGTCGCTCGCGGCGGGCTGTCGCGGTGCGGTCGCGGACCATTCTGGCACGGAGAAGGAACATGCTGCGAAAATCGGCCGGGTTCATTGTTCTCGTTGCGATCGGCGCAGCGGCGTCTCACGCTTGGGCACAAGTGGGGGCGGCCGCAGAAGCGCCGATGTTCGTCGAACGCCCAGGACTCCAGGAGTTCTCAGGACAACTCATCGCTCGCCCAGTCCAGGACGCCGACTGGGCAAAGCGCGGCCTCGGGATCGAACTCGCCGCGGCAAACGCCGCCGCAGCCAAGGCCGCCATCGACAAGTACCAACTCGTCGAGTACGTCTGGCAAACCGATGAGTATGTCATCGATGTCGGCCTCGGCGCAGAAGAACCCGTCGCACGCGAACTCCTCGACACCGGCCTCTTCCAGTACGTCCATCCAAACTGGATCGTCTACCCGCTCGCATGCCCCAACGACCCGCAACTCGGCAACCAGTGGCACCACAACGCCAACCGCATGAACTCCTGCGCGGGATGGGACATCCACACCGGAAATCCCAGCGTCGTCATCGCATACTGCGACACCGGCATCCGGACAACCCATCAGGACCTCCTCCTCCACAGACGCGAGGCATACAACGCCGTGAACCGTGTCTGGGAGTCCGCAGGCGGACAGATCAGCGACATCAACGGCCACGGCACCAACGTCACCGGCTGCGGATCCGCCAACGGAAACAACGGCGTCGGCATCGCAGGCGTCGGCTGGAACCTCGGACACCGCATGATGCGCGTCACCAACTCCGGAGGAGGCGGGTCCGACCTCAACTCACTCAACCACGCCGCAAGAACCGCAATCGAGGCCGGCGACAGAGTCGCCAGCGTCAGCTACAGCGGTGTCGACAACTCCACAAATCTCACCACCGCAACCTACATCAAGTCCATCGGTGGGCTGCTCGTCTGGGCCGCAGGAAACGACAACCGAAACATCACCTTCGGTCACCGCGACGCGGACGACATCATCGTCGTCGGTGCCACGACCTCCAGCGACGCCAAGGCCAGCTTCTCCGCATACGGCATATTCGTCGATCTCGTCGCACCGGGCGTCGACGTCTACACCACCTCACGAAACAGCGACTCCTCCTACAGCGCGGTCAGCGGCACCAGCTTCGCCTGCCCGCTCACCGCAGGACTCGCCGGTCTCATCTGGTCGGCCAACCCGGCCCTCACGCCAAACGAAGTCGAAGCAATCCTCAAGGCCGGCTGCACCGACCTCGGCGCGCCGGGAGTCGACAACACCTTCGGGTACGGGCGAATCAACGTCCTCGGATCACTCTCGCTCATCTCCACACTCAAGTTCAACTTCCCCAACGGACTGCCAACCCTTGTCGATCCCGTCGGAGGCACCACCGTCCGCGTCGAAGTCACCGGCACCGGCATTGCGCCAATCCCCGGCTCAGGCAAGTTCCACTACAACCTCGGCGGCGGATGGCACACCGTTGACATGATCATCGTCTCGCCAAACGTCTACGACGCCGTCTTCCCGGCATCCACATGCGCCTCCGAAGTCGCCTACTACTTCAGCGCACAGGCCGACAACGCACAGACCTACACCTCGCCCGGCAACGCCCCGGCCGCTACTCACGCCGCACTCTCAGCCAAGGGCTTCATCACCATCTTCGAAGACAACTTCGACACCAACAAGGGATGGACCGCCGGCGCTGCCGACGACAACGCAACCTCAGGACACTGGAACAGAATGGCGCCACAGCAGACAAGCACCAGCGGCATCATCGTCCAGCCCGGATTTGTCGTCTCAGGCACAAACTGCTGGGTCACCGACGGACGCGCAGGGAGCAGCGTCGGTGAGTTCGACGTCGACAACGGCAAGACCACACTCTTCAGCCCGATCTTCGACCTCGAAGGCCAGGACCCCACCATCAGCTACTGGCGATGGTTCAGCAACCACGCCGGCGCAGGACCGTACACCGACGTATTCGTACTCGACGTCTCAACCAACGGCGGGTCCACCTGGACCAACGTCCAGACCATCGGCCCCAGCGGACAGGAAGTCGAGGGCGGCTGGCGATTCTCCGAGTTCAGGCTCAAGGATTACGTCACCCCAACCGCAAATGTCCGATTCCGCTTCGTCGCTTCAGACTACAACCCCCAATCCCTCGTCGAGGCATGCGTCGACGACTTCCGAATCACCGTCATCGACTGCGGACCCTCCTGCAAGGCCGACTGCAACGGCGACACAGTCGTCGACACCCTCGACTTCATCTGCTTCCTCAACGCCTTCAACTCCGGCGGTTCATACGCCGACTTCAACGGCGACACCGTCATCGACACGCTCGACTTCATCGCCTTCCTCAACGCTTTCACCGCAGGCTGCCCCTAAACACCCAGCGCCATCGACACGCTGACCACGGGCACACACGCCCGCCCCCGCGCACACAGCCGGGGGCGGGCGTTTTCTTCCATCGCCACGCCCCCGGTATGATGCGCGGGAAGGGAGCACCACGTGCCACGCTCGACACTCTTCGCCTTCGTACTCGCCGTTCTCGCACTCCAACAGCCCGCGGTTGCCCAGGAACCCCAGCACCCGGACGTCATCGAGCGCGCCTTCACCGCCGGGCACGGCGACGGCTCCCTCACCGCCGCCGAGGCCGCACTCCACGCCCACCTCAGTGGCAACCCGAGAGACGAAGACGCACGCTTCGCCCTCGCCATCGTCCGGTTCCTTCTCACAGGCGAGCGGCTCTCGCAGTCGCTCTACAGGCACGGCGGGTTCAACACCGTCGCCCTCGCCAGCATGATGACCGGCCTCGGCGGCGTGAACCAGGGCGTCGCCGCAAACCCCGACCCACAGCCCATCACACACCAGCAGTTCGAAGCCATCATCCGCGCGTGGCTCGACGACGTCGCAGCGGTCGAACGCACTCTCGCCGACGTTCGCGCAGACCGCGTGCAAGTCCGGGCACGCCTCGGCCTCACTCGCTTCGACCTCAACGCCGACGGCGTCGCATCCGGGGACGAAGAACTCTGGCGGCTCTTCCGAATCGTCCAAAACGCGTTCCGACCGAACCGTCAGAACGCAGCCGAGTTCGTCATCGCATTCGACCGCGGCGACGCCGAGTGGCTCCGCGGCTACTGCCGCATCTGCATGGCCTTCGGCGAGTTCCTGCTGGCGCACGACACGCGCGATCTCTTCGAGCGGGCCGGGCACGTCTTCTTCCCAGCCAACGTCACGCCGCACGAGTACCTCAAAGGCCCGCGCAAGCCGTTCGATTTCGAGACCGGCGTGGACGCGACCGATGTGATCGCCCTGGTCCACCTGCTGAGTTTCGAGGTGGAGGAACCGGCGCGACTGGAGGCGGCCCGCACGCACCTCCTCGCCGCGGTCGCGCACAGCCGCGCCATGTGGCGGCACTTTGACGCCGAGACCGACGACGACCGCGAGTGGATCCCCAACCCGCGACAGACGGCGGCGATCCCTGGCGCACGCGTGGATGAGGACATGCGCGAGGCGTGGTTGCTCGGGCTGGACGAGGCCGAGGCGCTCCTCGAGGGCCGACGGCTGCTGCGCTTCTGGCGCGGCGACGGCTCGCGCGGCATCAACGTGCGGCGCGTCTTCGCCGAGCCGCGACGGTTCGACCTCGTGCTCTGGGTCCAGGGGTCCGCCGCCGGGCCGTACCTGGAGGAGGGCGAGTTCACCGCCGACGGCACGTGGAACCGGATGGTCCGCGCCTTCGAAGGGCAGGTCTTCCGGCACGCGTGGTGGTTCAACTGAGAACGCGACGGGCGTCACGGCGCAGACCGCTTGCTGACACGCGCGGCTCGTTCGCTCGCGGCTCGTCGGGTCAACGCCTGCCGGAGATTTCGGCGTGGCGGGGGCAGGTGACGAGGTGGTCGTTGACCATGCCGACGGCCTGCATCAGCGCGTAGCAGATCGTCGTGCCCACGAAGCCGAACCCGCGCCGCTTCAGGTCCTTGCTCATCGCGTCCGAAGCGGGCGTGCTCGCGGGCACGTCGCTCATGCGCCGCCGCCGGTTCACGACCGGGCGGCCGTCCACGAACCGCCACAGGAAGGCGTCCAGCGAGCCGAACTCCTCACGCACGCGCAGCACGGCCCGGGCGTTGGCGATCGTCGATTCGACCTTGGCACGGTTGCGGACGATGCCGGGGTCGGCCAGCACGCGCTCGACGCGGGCGGGCGTGAAGCGGGCGACGCGGGCCGCGTCGAACCCGGCGAAGACCTCGCGGTAGCGCTCGCGCTTGCGGAGGATCGTCTCCCACGACAGCCCCGCCTGCGCCCCTTCGAGCGTGATGAACTCGAAGAGCGTGCGATCGTCGTGCTGGGGCACGCCCCACTCGCCGTCGTGGTAGGCAATGGACAGGTCGGTTTTCGCCCAGGGGCAGCGTGCGGGCATGGTCAGGCTCCGGATGGCTCATTCGGCCGCGAGCGAGCGACCCGCCCGCACTCGGGGCAGACGGCTGACGGCAGACTGCGGAGGTCGTAGCCGCAGTGCTGGCACGCCCACGCAGGACGCAACCGCCGTCGGGTCCATTGAGCCATGGCGATCACGCCAGCCCAGATTGCAGCGTAGATGACCACGTTCGCGATGAAGCCGGGCACGATGACGTGGAAAGGAATTAACCTAGTCCGGCATACCCAATAACCACGCTGCCAAGCCACCCAGCCCGATCCCTGATGCTCAATGAACTCAACTCCCTTCAGCGCGCGAACAGGATAGCCGTACGCCCGCGTTGTGGACGAGTTGAGCCACGACTCGCCGACCTGGACCGAAACCCAATCGGGCAACCGAACGTCCCTGAAGCCCTCCGACTTGTACTCAAGTGTTCGAAGAGGCCTGCCGGACACTTCATAGTGGGACACACATCGACGTTTCGTCCTCGCCTCGATGACGAACCACGTCGAGGCCCCGTCCCGAATCGTGTAGCTTCGCATCGATGCATAGCCGCCCGGCCCCGGCGCACGGAACGCGATGACCCACGCCACGCCGACTGTTGTGATCGCACCCAGCACGCAGCAGAAGCACGCGAAGATAATCGCTCGCCGCCAGCGAGATATGCGCTCTCGCGCAGCCACCGTTACGCTCCCGCCCCGCGCAAGGCCCGCGCCGCCTCGCGGATTTCGCGCAGGACGGCGCAGTGCTCGGGGGTGAGTGTTGCCGAGGCCGGGCGGGCGAGCGGCGCGGTGTCGCGTTCGTCGCCGAGGCCCGCGGAGCGCGAGGCGGTGACGTGGCGCATGATCGCATCGCGCAGGGCCGGCGCGTCGGCGACGCCCTCGATCAGGCCGTGGTGCGCGCCCGCGCCCGGCTGTGCGCCGTGCGGTCCCGCGACGCCGCCGCCGCCCGCCGTCTGCACGTGCAGGTCCGCGACGCCGAAGTGCCGCTGGAGCGGCCCCTGCCGCACGGCCACGTTCTGCACGTTCTCGAAAGTGATGGTGCTCTCGCGGATCGTCCAGATGCCGCGGCGGATGCGGAGGCTGCGCGGCGTGAAGACGTACCACGTAGTGTCGTAGCGCAAGAGGATCGCCACGTAGGCGATCACGTCGGGCACGACGGCAACGAGCAGGTAGACCGGGAACATCACGATCCCAAGCGTGCGGTCGGCGATCAGCAGCGCAACCCACAGCGCGGTCAGCACGCCGTCCATCAGCAGCAGCACGATCCAGAACTTGAACTTGACGTAGCGGAGATAGCCCGGCGCAGGGCGCGTCGAGCGGATCTCCTCGCCCGGCCGCACCGGCAGCGTCGGCGGCTCCTCGGGCACTCGGAAGCGGCGGGCGAGCGCGCCCCACACGCCGCGGTAGACCCACTCGCAGGCGCGGTCGGCGGCGCGGCTCACGCGGCGCCTCCCCGCGCGGCCAGCGCACGCAGCGCATCGCGCACCTCGCGGAGCGTGTCGAGCAACTCGTCGCCCTCCGGCGGCCCATCGCCCGCAGGCTGGGCATCGCTCTCGCCGCGTGCGCCGCGCATGCGCTTGTAGAGGAAGTCCCGCAGGGCGTCGGCCTGCATCACGCCCTCGATGGTCATCTCGGGCGTCGCGCTCGCCGACGCAGTCTGAATCTGGACCACGGCGAGGCCGAACCACCGCTGGATCAGGCCGCGCGAGACGTGGATGTCCTGGATGCGCCGGTAGGTCAGGTTGATCTCTCGCTTGAAGAACACCCCCCATGACATCCACACGCCCTCGTCGTCGAAGCGGTACTGGAGCGTCCGGAACCGGCAGTACCGCACGACGAAAAGTACCGGAAAGAGCGGCCCGGTCAGCAGGGCGACCACGGTGTAATACCGCATGAGGGTCGGGTCGGGGCGGGTGATCGCCCGGGGGTCGAAGGCCGCGTTCGCCATGCGGGCAGGATACCCGCAGCCCGGCCCTGCCCGCGTGCCACGGCGGTATCCTGTCCCCATGAAGACAGCCTTTGCCCCGCGCATCGCCGTCGCGCTCGCCGTCGCGCTCGGATCGGCGTCGCTGGCGGACGTGCGCCTGCCCGCCTTCTTCGACGATGGCATGGTGCTCCAACGCGACGCGGAGGCCCGCGTGTGGGGCTGGGCCGACCCCGGCGAGCGCGTAACCGTCACGCCCGACTGGCCCGGCGCGGGGTCCGCGAGCGCGACCGCCGACGAGCACGGGCGATGGATGGTGCGGCTGGCGACGCCCGGCGCGGGCGGGCCGCACACGATCGCGGTGCGTGGCGCAAACGAAGTGACGATCAGCGACGTGCTGGTGGGCGAGGTCTGGCTCTGCTCGGGCCAGTCGAACATGGAGATGCCCCTCGGCAACATCGGACCCGGCTACACCGGCGTGCTCGACTGGGAGGCGGAGGTCGCCGCAGCGCACCACCCCGCGATCCGCCTGTTCACCGTCGCCAACACGATCGCGGCAAAGCCCGAGGACGACTGCCGCGGGGCGTGGACGGCCTGCACGCCCGAGACCGCACGCACATTCAGCGCGACGGCGTACTACGTCGGACGCGAACTGCACCGCCAACTCGGCGTGCCGATCGGCCTGATCGCGGCCGACTGGGGCGGCACCGTCTGCGAGGCGTGGATGAGCGAGCGGGCGGTCGCGCGATTCGCCGAACTCGCCGATCGGCTCGACGTCGTGCGCCTGACCCGCGACGACCCGGACCGGCTGGAGCGCGAGCACACGGAGGCAGTGGCGGCGTGGGAAAAGTCGATGGCGAGCGATGAGCGCGCTCTCTGGGCGCGCTCCGACTTCGACGACAGCGCATGGCCCACGCACCCCGTGCCCGCGACGTGGGCGGGGCCTGATCTGGGCGGCTTCGACGGCACGGCGTGGTTCCGCACAACGATCGACGTGCCGCGCGAGTGGGCGGGGCGGGACCTGCTCCTCTCGCTCGGGCCGATCGACGACCAGGACTGGACGTTCTTCAACGGCGAGAAGGTGGGCGAGATGACGGGGCCGGGGCGCTGGAACCAGCCGCGCCGGTACACCGCGCCGGGCCGGCTCGTCGCGGCGGGACGGAACACGATCGCCGTCGCGGTGCTGGACACGGGCGGCCTGGGCGGGATCAACGGCTCACCGGAAGACCTGTGGGCGCGCCCGGCGGACGCGGAGGGCGCAGAGCCGCTGCGCCTGGCCGGCGATTGGCGCTACCGGCGGGCTGCGGACGGTTCGCCCCCCCCTCGGCCGGAGCCGCGGCGGATCGGGCCGAACTCGCCCACCGCGCTCCACAACGGGATGATCGCCCCGCTCGCCCCGATGGCCGTGCGCGGCGTGATCTGGTACCAGGGCGAGTCCAACCGGGGTCGGGCGTGGCAGTACCGCATGCTCTTCCCCGCGCTGATCGAGGACTGGCGCGCCGTGTTCCAGAACCCGGAGATGCCGTTCTACTTCGTGCAGATCGCGCCGTTCGATTACCCGAACGATCGGGGCGAGACGGCCGAACTGCGCGAGGCGCAACTGCTCGCCACGCGCACCCCGAACACGGGCATGGTGGTGACGATGGACGTCGGCGAGACGAAGGACATCCACCCCCGCAACAAGCGCGAGGTCGGCAGGCGGCTCGCGCTGTGGGCGCTCGCGAAGACCTACGGCGCGGAGGGCGTCGAGTGCTCCGGCCCGCTCTTCACGGGTGCATCGCCCGAGGACGGCATGATCCGCACCCGCTTCGCGCACGCCGACGGGCTGTCGGCCCGGGGCGGCCTGCCGCGCGGGTTCGAGGTCGCCGGCCAGGACCGCGTCTACCACCCCGCGGGGGCGATCGTCGACGGGACGAGCGTGCTGGTGTTCAGCCCGCTGGTGCCCGAGCCGGTGGCGGTGCGCTACGGGTGGGGCGCGGCCGTCGAGCCGAACCTCTTCAACGGCGCGGGGCTGCCCGCGTCGCCCTTCCGCAGCGACGAATGGGAACGAGTAACGCAACCGAAGTGAGGAACGACCGATGCGCAGGCTGATTCTCGCGTGTGCCGCTCTCGCCCTGCTGGTGTCGGCGTGCAAGGAACAGACCGCCGCCCCCGACGCCGTCGGCACCAAGCGGCTCGTCGTCGGGTTCTCGCAGATCGGCGCGGAGAGCGCATGGCGCACCGCCGAGACCGAGTCGATCCGGTCCGAGGCCGCGGCGCGTGGCGTGGACCTGAAGTTCAGCGACGCGCAGCAGAAGCAGGAGAACCAGATCCGCGCCCTGCGCACGTTCATCTCGCAGAAGGTGGACGCGATCATCCTCGCCCCGGTCGTCGAGACCGGGTGGGAGCCGGTGCTGCGCGAGGCGAAGCGGGCGAGCATCCCCGTGGTGCTGGTGGACCGCGGCGTGGACGTCGAGGACGACTCGCTCTACACCACGCTCATCGCCTCGGACTTCGTCGAGGAGGGGCGCATGGCTGGCAGGTGGCTCGCCGAGCGCCTCGGCGGCGCGGGGCGCATCGTGGAACTCCAGGGCACGCCCGGCTCCGCGCCCGCCATCGACCGCAAGCGCGGGTTCGAGGAAGCGATCGCCGAGTTTCCCGGCATGACGATCGTCCGCTCGCAGTCGGGCGACTTCACGCGCGCCAAGGGCAAGGAGGTGATGGAAGCCTTCCTCAAGGCCGAGCGGCAGAAGATCGACGCCGTCTATGCGCACAACGACGACATGGCGCTCGGCGCAATCCAGGCGATCGAGGAGGCGGGGCTGAAGCCGGGCACGGACGTCATCCTCGTCTCGATCGACGGCGTGCGGGCCGCGTTCGAGGCGATGGTCGAGGGGAAACTGAACTGCACCGTCGAGTGCAACCCGCTGCTCGGCCCGGCCGCGTTCGACGCGGTCATGCGTGCGCTCGCCGGCGAGACCTTGCCCAAGTGGATCAAGGTCGAGGACCGGGTCTTCGACCAGTCCGTGGCCGCGGAAGTCATCGGCACGCGGCAGTATTGAGAGCGCGGGCGCGTGCGCCGGTATGCTGGCGGCCGCATGGTCGATGCACTCCCACTGCTCGAGGCACGCGGGCTGGTCAAGGTCTACCCCGGCGTGCGCGCGCTCGACGGCGCGGACTTCACGCTGCGCGCGGGCGAGGTCCACGCCCTCATGGGCGAGAACGGCGCGGGCAAGTCCACGCTCATCAAGGCGTTGACCGGCGCGCTGGCGCCCGACGCGGGCGAGGTGCGGCTGGGCGGGCGCGTCATCCGGCCGCGCTCGCCGGTCGAGGCGCAGAGACTGGGCATCAGCACGGTGTATCAGGAGGTCAACCTCGCGCCCAACCTGTCGCTGGCGGAGAACCTGCTGCTGGGGCGGCAGCCGCGCCGGCTCGGGCTGATCGACAGGCGGGCGGTTCGCCGGCGGGCCGAGGCGATCATGGCTGGACTTGGCGTGCGCGCGGACGTGGGGCGGCCGCTCGGGTCGCTGCCGATCGCGGTGCAGCAGATGGCCGCGATCGGGCGCGCGCTGGACCTCGACGCGCGCGTGCTGGTGCTGGACGAGCCGACGTCGAGCCTCGACGCGGAGGAAACGGCGCGGCTGTTCGGCGCGGTGCGCAGCCTCGCGGCGCGGGGCATGGGCGTGGTGTTCATCACGCACTTCATCGGGCAGGTGTACGAGGTGTGCGCACGCGTGACAGTGATGCGCGGCGGCCGGGTGGTCGCGGTGCGGGACGCGGGCGGCCTGCCGCGCCTGGAACTCGTAGCGCTCATGCTCGGCGTGTCGATGGAGGAGGCGAGGGCGATCGAGCGTGCGCACGCGCGGGCCGGCTCGTCGGCGGAGGTCGCGCTGCGCGCGCGCGGGCTGCGGCGCGGGCGCGTGGGGCCGATCGACCTGGACCTGCGGCGCGGCGGCGCGCTGGGGCTGGCAGGGCTGCTCGGGTCGGGGCGCACCGAGACCGCCCGCATGATCGCCGGCGCGGACCGGCACGAGAGCGGCCGCGTCGAAATCGACGGGCGATCCGTGCCAACCAGCCCGCCACGCCGCGCGATCGCCGCGGGTGTCGCGCTCTGCCCGGAGGACCGGAAGGCGGAGGCGATCGTGCCGGGGCTGTCCGTGCGCGAGAACATTGCGCTCGCCGTGCAGGCACGCCAAGGGTGGTGGCGTCCGATCGGACGGCGCGCTCAGCGCAACTTGGCCGAGCGGTTCGTGCGCTCGCTCCGAATCGCAACGCCGGGCGTCGAGAAGCCGGCCGGCGAACTGAGCGGCGGGAATCAGCAGAAGGTAGTGTTGGCGCGGTGGCTGGCCGCAGAGCCTCGGGTGCTGCTGCTCGACGAGCCGACGCGGGGCATCGACGTGGGCGCGAAGGCCGAGATCGAGCGGCTGGTGGGCGACCTGTGCGCGCGCGGCGTGGCGGTTCTGTTCATCTCGTCGGAAGTCGAGGAGGTCGGCCGCGTGTGCGATCGCGTGCTGGTGCTGCGCGACGGGCGCGCGGCGGGCGAACTGTCCGGCGAGGGCGTGACGGTCGCGGCGGTGATGCGGCTGATCGCAGGGGAGGGCGAGCGTGCGTGACTCGGCGCGGGCAGCGGTGCGGGCGATCGGGCGGGCCGCGCCGGCCGCGGCGGCGGTCGGGCTGCTGCTGGCGTTCAACGCCGCGTTCACGCCTGGGTTCTTCGACCTGGCGGTCGCCGATGGCCGGCTCGCCGGGTCGCTCGTGGACGTGGTGAACCGCGGCGCGGTGGTGGCGCTGCTCGCGCTGGGCATGGCGCTCGTCATCGCGACGGGCGGGGTGGACCTCTCGGTCGGCGCGGTGATGGCGATCGCGGGCGCGACGGCGGCCACGCTGGTGGCGCAGCACGGCGCAAGCCCGTGGGCGGCCATCGCGGGTGCGCTCGCGGTCGGGGCAGCGGCCGGGGCGTTCAACGGCGCGCTCGTCGCCGGGGCGGGCGTGCAGCCGATCGTCGCCACGCTGGTGCTGATGGTCGCGGGGCGAGGGGCGGCGCAACTGCTCACAGGCGGGCAGATCGTCACGTTCAACGACCCGGTGCTGAACTTCATCGACGGCGGGTTCGTCGCGGGCGTGCCGATGCCTGTGCTGATCGCGGCGGGTGCGCTCGCGCTGGGCCTGGCTCTGACGCGAGGCACAGCGCTGGGGCTGTTCGTCGAGGCGACGGGCGACAACGAGCGGGCGGCGCGCCTTGCGGGCGTGCGCGTGCGGGCCGTGAAGGCGGCGGCCTACGTGCTGTGCGGCGTGGCGGCGTCCGTCGCGGGGCTGCTCGCAGCGAGCGACATCCGGGCCGCCGACGCGAACAACGCCGGGCTGTACCTGGAACTGGACGCGATCCTGGCAGCGGTGCTGGGCGGGACCGCGCTGCGGGGGGGGCGGTTCTCGCTCGTCGGGGCCGTGCTGGGCGCGCTGTTCATCCAGGGGCTGACAACGACGCTCTACCTGCACGACGTCAGCCCGAACGCGACGCTGGCGGTGAAGGCGGGCGCGGTGCTGGCGGTGTGCCTGGCGGTGTCGGAGCGGGTGAGGGCGTGGGTGGGGAGGAAGTGACGGAGTGACGGATGGTACAGCGGCCTGGTCGATTCCGGTTCCTTCGCGCTCTTCGCGACCTTCGCGTTCACGGTCTGCTCTCGCCGCAGGATGTGCCGCTGGCGGCGACGGTCGGCGTGCTGCTCGCGCTCTTCGCGGCGTGTGCGATCGCGTTCCCCGGCTTTCTGTCGCCGGGTGTGGCCCGCAATCTGCTCGTCGGCAACGCAGCGCTCGGCCTGGTCTGCATCGGCATGACGTTCGTCATCATCTCCGGCGGGATTGACCTCTCGGTCGGCGCGGCGATCGGGTTTTCGAGCATCCTCATCGCCTCGCTCGTGCAGCAGGGGTGGCATCCGATGCCCGCGTTCGGCCTCGCGCTGACGGTCGGCGCGGCGGGCGGGGCGACGATGGGGACGCTCATCCACCGCTTCGCGCTCCCGCCGTTCCTCGTCACGCTCGCGGGCATGTTCCTCTATCGCGGCGGCGCGCTGATGGTGAGCGAGCGGTCCATCACCATCCGCCACCCGCTCCACCGCACGCTGGCGGAGTGGGGTTCCGGCCCGGTGCCGCCGGCGGTGGTGATGTTCGTCGTCGCGGCGGGCGCGGGGTTTGTCGTTGCGCGGTGGACGCGCTTCGGGCGCGACGTGTACGCCCTCGGCGGCGGCGAGGAATCGGCCCGGCTGATGGGGGTGCGCGTCGCGGGCGTGAAGGTGCGCGTCTATGCCATCAGCGGGCTGTGCGCTGCGCTGGCGGGCGTGGCGATGACGCTGGCGACCGGCGCGGGCAACGCCACGGCGGGGCACCTGGCCGAACTGGACGCGATCGCGGCGGTGGTCATCGGCGGGACGCCGCTCTCGGGGGGGGCGGGATCGATGGTGGGCACGGTGGCGGGCGTGCTGATCTTCGGACTGATCCAGGAGGCCATGCCGCGCGCGGGCGTGACGAACTCGTGGTGGTTCCGCATCGCGGTGGGCGGATTGCTGCTGGGGTTCGTGCTGCTGCAGCGGGGCTTGGAGGGGAGGCGGGGGCAGTGACTCCGTTCACAATCACAAATCGCCCATCTCCACCGCCCGGCCGCACTCGGGGCAGACTGGCTGACCGACGCCGCGCAGGTTGTACTTGCAGTTCGGGCAGGGGATGTCGTGATCGGCGAGGTGAGCGACGACGAGCGGCTCGACGCCGCCGGCTCTGGCGATCGCGTCGCCGGCCGTGCCTGCCAGGGCGGCGGGCGTGAGCGGAGGATGGATCGCGCTGTTCGGCACGACGATCATCCGCTGGGAGTGCGTGACGAAGATGACGAAGTCGCTGAGTTCAAGCGCGTAACTCACCATCGGCCAGGCGAAGCGGGACTCCGTCCACCTGTCGCGATACGACAGCCCGCTCTCGTCGAGCCTTATGACGATCGGGCCGCAGGAGCCGACGCCGGCTCCCCCTTGCCAACCCGCGTGCGTTTGCTTCACGAGGGCGAGTCTGTAGGTCGTGAGTTGGGCGTAGTGCAGCGTGAGCAACAGCGTGATCAGCGCGGCGAGCACGATCGCCAGCGGGAGGTTGAGGTGGTACGGCTGGTTGCGGAACGTGTCGAAGAGCACAAGTGCGCCGACGGTTGCGGCGAACGCCCCCGGTCCCCACAACCAGAGGGTCCGCAGTTTGGCACGCCTCGTCTGCCTGAGGGCGTCATCGTAACCGCCGAGGCGGATCATGCTCAGGGACGCCTCGACCAGATGCTGCTTGGTCAGTGTGTACCGGAGTTCGATCGGCGTCTCCATGCCTGGCGAGTCTACCGATAGACTCTCCCCGATGCGTGAGTCCGACCTGCTCGCCCACATCTACGCCATCGCGGCGGGAGCCGATGCCGCCGCGGCGGGCGTTCTCGTCGGGCCGGGGGATGACTGCGCCGTCGTGCGCACGCCCGGGGGCGATGAACTGCTGCTTACTGTGGACCAGGTCGTCGAAGGGCGGCACTTCGAGCCGGGAACGCCCGTGGACCTCGTCGCCCGAAAGGCCGTCGCGCGGTCGATCTCCGACATCGCAGCGATGGGCGGCGTGCCGGCGTGGGGGCTGGCCGCGGGCGTGCTGCCCGAGGGGTACGAGCATGGGCGCGAGTTGTGCGAGGCGTTGCACAGGTGGGGGCTGCACTGGCGGTGCCCGATCGTGGGTGGCGACATCGCGACCGGGCCGGGGCCGCTCACGATCAGCGTGACGGTCGTCGGGCGGATGGACGGCGTCGAGCCGGTGCTGCGCGCCGGCGCGCGCCCGGGCGATCAACTCTGGCTCACGGGGCAGGTGGGCGGTTCGCTGGAGTCCGGGTGGCACCTGCGCTTCGAGCCTCGCCTGGAAGCCGGGCGCAACGCAGCCCGATCCGCCCTTGTCCACGCAATGATCGACCTGTCCGATGGCCTGGGACGAGACGCCGCTCGCATCGGTGCGGCTTCCGGTGTGCGCCTCGTCATCGACGCCGCGAAGATCCCCGTCACCCACCGCTGCCCAGACTGGCGGCACGCCGTGCGCGACGGCGAGGACTACGAACTCCTCATGTGCGCCGCCGCGAGCAACGCCCGCTCGGGCGGACCCCCGTTCCACGCCGTCCCTCCGCTGATCGGTCCGATCGGCGTGGTCCGCGCTCGACGCGCAGGCGAGGCCCCGGGGGCGACGATCCTCGATGCCTTCGGCCTGGAGCACGACGCCGGGCAAATGGGCTGGGATCACGGCCTGTAGCCCTTCGTTCCGCCGCGGTGTGTGGGTATGCTGGCAAGGTCTTGGGGGGCATGCCATGCCGATCGTGTTCGCGATCGTCAGTGCCTGCGCAGCGTGCCTGCTCTTCGTACTCCAGCCGATGGCGGGCGGGCTGTTCCTACCGGTGTTCGGCGGCGCTCCCGCCGTATGGAACACCGCGATGCTCTTCTTCCAGACCGTGCTCCTCGCAGGCTACCTTTACGCCCACCTCCTCACGCGCCGGCTCTCACTCCGTGCACAGGTCTTCGTCCACGCCGCCGTGCTCCTCGCGGCCTTCGTTGCGCTCCCCGTCGCCGTCTCCGAGTCGCGGCTCGCACTCGCACACGAAGCACACCCCATCTTCGCTCTCCTCTCGCTCCTCACGCTCACGGTCGGCCTTCCCTTCTTCGCCGTTTCCAGCGCAGGCCCGCTCCTCCAACGGTGGTACTGCCAGGCCGCAAGCCACGGCTCACGCGATCCGTATGTCCTCTACGCCGCGAGCAACGCCGGAAGTCTGGTCGGACTCATCGCCTACCCGTTCTCCATCGCCCCCTCCCTCGGACTCGACGACCAGGGTGTCGCATGGACCATCGGCTACGCAGTGTTCGTTCTGCTCACCGCGGTCTGCGCTGCGACAACCGCCCGCGCACGGGCGAGAGCCTCCAAGACACCCATTTCCAACAGCCGCACGACCGCCGACACTCATCCGTGCTCTGCGCCGTGCTCCGACATTCCGCCGCGTTGTGCTCGCTCGCGCCGTCTCGCGTGGATCTTCTTCGCGTTCGTCCCGTCGAGCCTGATGCTCGGTGCAACCCAGCACATCACCACCGACGTCGCCGCCGTGCCCTTGCTCTGGATCGCACCACTCGCCATCTACCTGGTCACCTTCATCATGGCGTTCTCGGCCCGATCGCTCGCGCGGCCGATCGCCAATCGCGGACCGGAAACGACGCTCTGGAAGATTGTCGCCATCGGCGTCGGTGTCTCGATGCTCATGGCCGCGCGCGGACCGATCATCGTCCTGCTCGCCTTGCATCTTGTCGCCGTCTTCGCCGCGGGCCTGCTCTGCCATCGGCGTCTCGCTGCCTCGCGGCCGCACCCGCAACGCCTCACCGAGTTCTACCTCCTCATCGCCACGGGTGGGGCGCTCGGCGGCGCATTCAACGCACTCCTTGCCCCGCTTCTCTTCAACGACGTCTACGAATATCCGATCGCCATCGCACTCGCATGCCTCGCGCTCCCAGCCCTGGCCCGCCCCGGCAGTGGGGGGGATATCGCCGTGCCGCTCCCTCCGGTGACGAGCACCATCCGTTCCATGGTCGTCCCTGCCCTCATGACGGCGTGGATCGCCGCCGCAGGATCGCTCCTTGGCGACCGCGCAAGCCTCGAAGCACCACGCCCATTCGAGCGAGCGATGCTCTTCGGTGTTCCAGCCGTCCTCGCCTATCTCGCCTCACGGAGACCCGCCGCATTCGCCATGTCCATCGCCGTCCTCTTGCTCGCGGGCATCCTCGGTCCGACTCGCGCAGGCAACACCGTCCACAAAGATCGAACCTTCTTCGGTGTACATGCCGTCGTCGTTTCGCCCACACGCAACACCGTCACGCTCATGCACGGCACCACCATCCACGGCGTCGAGAGCCGCGCGGTCGGCTCGGCCGGCATCCCACTCGCCTACTACCACCCCGACGGGCCAGGCGGACAATCCGTGCGCACACTCGTCCACGACGCACCTTCCATCGGCATTGTCGGACTCGGCGCGGGCGCTCTCGCTCACTACACGCTCCCGGATCAGCGCGTCGACTTCCACGAAATCGATCCCCATGTCGTCTGGATCGCACAAGATTCAGGCCACTTCTCATTCCTCAGGACGACAAGGGCAAACATCCGCTTCTTCATCGGCGACGCTCGCCTCACCCTCGCCCGGCAGCCCGACGACATGTACGACCTCCTCGTGATCGACGCCTTCAGCTCTGATGCAATCCCGGTACACCTCCTCACGAGAGAGGCCTTCCGTGTCTACCTCCGCACCATAAAGCACGACGGTGTGCTCGTCTTTCACGTCTCAAACCGCTACCTCGACATATCGTCCGTTGTCGCCGCACTCGCCCACGACGCGGGCACGGTCGCCGTCATCCGGTCCGACATGGCTGACGAACGCACCGGCACCGCAAGGATGAGCTCCACATGGGTTCTCGTCGCAAGGTCGCGCGAGTCGTTCCGAGCCCTCGCGAACGACGCACGATGGCACCCCCTCAGGCCGACACCGAACTTCCCCGTCTGGACCGACAACCACGCCGACCTGCTCCGAATCATCGCCTGGTGGTAGCGGTATGCTTCCCCCATGCCACGCCTTGACTACCAGACCGCAGGAGAGTCGCACGGACCCGCAGTCCTCTGCACCGTCACAGGATTGCCCGCCGGACTCACCCTCGACGTGGACCTCATCAACGCAGAACTCGCTCGCAGACAGGGCGGCTACGGACGGGGCGGCAGACAGCGCATCGAGTCCGATCGAGTCGAGTTCCTCTCCGGCGTGCGACAAGGACACACCATCGGCTCCCCGCTCACCATGATCATCCGCAACAAGGACTCGCGCCTCGACGACCCACAGAAGACGCCCCCCGTGCATCGCCCTCGCCCCGGACACGCGGATCTGGCAGGGAGCGTCAAGTGGCTCACCACAGACTGCAGGGAAACGCTCGAGCGCGCCAGCGCACGCGAGACCGCCGCCAGGGTCGCGGCAGGCGCCGTCGCACGCTGCATCCTCCGAGACTACGGCATCGAAGTCTTCGGTTTCGTGCGAGCCATCCTCGACGCCGAAACCCACGTGCGGGTCACGCCCGAAAACTGGCCGTCGCTCGTCGCCACACGCGACGCCAGCGAAACCTACTGCCCCGACAAGGACGCCACCGTACGCCAGTGCGAGATCATCCGGCAGGCAAAGATCGACAAGGACACAGTCGGCGGCGTCGTCGAGACGCACGTCTTCGGATGCCCCCCCGGCTTCGGTTCCTGCATGGACTGGCGCGACAAACTCGACGCACGAATCGCCTACGCCGTCATGGGCATCCAGGCGTTCAAGGCCGTCGAGATCGGGATGGGGCGAGAGTGCGCACGACACACAGGCTCGAATGTCCACGACCCCATTCACTTCGACCCCGCGAAGATCGGCACGAACACCCTCGGCTTCGAACGCACGACGAACAACGCCGGCGGGACCGAGGGCGGCATGACGAACGGGCAGCCCGTCGTCGTCCGAGGCACGATGAAGCCCATCTCCACGCTCCTGCGCGGCCTCCCCAGCGTCAACCTCAACACCAAGCTGCCCGAGCAGAGCCAGTACGAGCGCTCTGACATCTGCGCCGTCAGCGCAGCCAGCGTCGTCATGGAGAACGCCGTCGCCTTCGAGATCGCCCGCGCCCTGCTCGACAAGTTCCCCGCAGACTCGATGACCGAACTCGACGCCGCATTCCGAAACTACATGAACCTCGCCCGCAGCCTCCCCCTCGACCCACCGACCATGACGATCGCCTGAACGGTCATTCCCCACGCTCAGCGGCGGACGTGCGCACCACGACCGCTCGCTCAAGCCTTCACAACAACCAGGTCAAACACCGTCGGCAGCAGCATGAACGTGTCCGGGTCCGCCGACGCCTCCGCCCACCCACGCTGGAACGCCGCGCGCTCCGCCGCGCTCACGTACCCCATCTTCTCCAGCCGCGGCAGGAAACTCCGCCAGAACGAGTCCGGCCAGTGCCACATGCTCTCGCCCGGCCGCGCCAGCACCTTCGTCGGCCTCAGCAGTTCCACGCGGAACCCGTGCTCGCGGAACAGCCCCGGCAGCCTCGCCATCACGTCCGGGTCGCCCTTGCGGTCGAGCCAGCTCCGCACCACGGCCCGGATCACCGTGTCGAACGCCTCGCGCCGCGGCGCGAGCGTCATCGACCGGTAGTTGAAATAGTCCTGCACCGCCACGCGCCCGCCCGGGCGCACCAGCCCCGCCAGCCCGCGCACCACCGCCTCCGGGTCCGGCACGAAGCAGAGCACCCACCGCGCATACGCCAGATCGAACGATGCTTCAGGCAACCCCACAGCCCAGAGGTCCGTCGCGTCGCCCGCCCGAAACTCCGCGTGCGCGAAGCCCAGCAGCGCGGCCCGCGCCCGCGCGAACTCGAGGAACGGCTCCGACTCATCCACGCCCACCAGCGCGCCCGTCGAGCCGACGATCTGCGCCAGTTCCAGCGAGGCGTACCCCGGCCCGCACCCCACGTCCAGCACCCGCATCCCCGGCCGGATGCCCGCCGCCTGCCACAACGCATGGGCCGTGTCCGACCACAGCCGGTGCTGAAAGCCCAGCCGGGCGAGTTCCGCCTCGTCCGTGCCGAGCACGTATTCGCGCCGTGTCGTGTCGCTCACGACAAACCATAGGCGATGACCGCTCTCTTGCCGTCGGGCTTGCCGCGGCCGGTCCGCCTGCGAACGCTTGGCCGTGACCCGCGACGCACGCCCGCAGCACGACGCACGAACCGGCGCGTGGCGGGCGTGGGTCGAGCCCTGGGTTCACTCCTGGGGCGGCTTCCACCCCGCGTCGATGCCCGCCTACGCCCGCGCCAACTACCGACGCGAACTCCTCGCTGCCTTCTTCCTGCCATTCCTCCTCGCCGTCGTGGACAGCGCGATCGTCGGCGTCGTCGTGAAGAACGCCTACGACGGCGCGGTCGCGCCCAAGACCCTCAACTTCGTCGTCGCCCTCCTCACCGCCTCCACCGCCTTCGCCAACATCGTCAGTTTCGCGTGGGTCCGCCTCAGCCACGGCGTGGACAAGGTCCGCTTCATCAACGCCCTCCAGGTCGCCATGATCGTCCTCGTCGCCCTCATCGCCCTCGCACCGCGCACCGCGCCCGGACTCTGGCTCGTCGTCGCCGCCGTGCTGGCCGCGCGCTTCTGCTGGGCCGGCTTCATCACCATCCGTTCGACGATCTGGCGGCAGAACTACTCCCGCGCCGTCCGCGCCCGCGTCACCGGCAAACTCGCCACCGTGCAGGTGCTCACGCTCGCCGCGCTCGGCGTCGGTCTGGGCATGGCCATGAACGCCGACCCGCGCGCCTTCCGGTTCCTCCTGCCGTTCGGCTGCGCACTCTCCCTCGTCGGCGTCTGGGCCTGGGCGCGCATGCGCATCCGCGGCCACCGCGCGCTCCTGGCGGCGGAGCGGGCGAGCGCGGGCGACGCCGACGCACCATCCCTCAATCCCGTTGCCATGGCGCGCTTGCTCGCGGGCGACCGCCTCTTCGCGGGCTACATGACCTGCATGATGCTGCTCGGCCTGGGCAACCTCATGCTCACGCCGCTCCTCGTCATCGCCGTGAAGGAAGAGTTCGGCATGGAGTACCTCGGCGGCATCGCCGTCACCAACTCCGTCCCCCTCGCCATGATGCCGCTGAGCATCCCCCTCTGGGCGCGCCTCCTCGACCGCGTCCACGTCGTCGTCTTCCGCACCGTCCACTCGTGGGTCTTCGTCGCCGCCTCCGCGCTCTTCCTCCTCAGCGTCGTCACGCACACGGTCTGGCTTCTGTACGCCGCGAGCGTCGTCCAGGGCCTCGCCTTCGGCGGCGGCGTCCTCGCCTGGAACCTCGGGCACCTCGACTTCGCCCCCCCCCACAGGGTCTCCCAATACATGGGCGTCCACGTCACCCTCACCGGCGTGCGCGGCCTGCTCGCACCCTTCATCGCCGTCGGCATCTACGAGTCCGCACGGGCCATCGACCCCGCCTGGGGCGCGGCCGCCTTCGCCGCATGCACAACCTGCTGCATCGCCGGAGCCGTCGGCTTCAAACTCCTCGCCCGCGCCATGGGCGACGGCCGCGGCCGCCGCGAGGAGCCGGTCGAGACCGCGCCGCCGGCGCGAGTGACCGAGTAGCACGGGATCGGGCCTGTGTGCCGCCGAGATTGGCTTTGCGATCTCGGTGCGTCGCGGTCGCGGCGGGCGCACAGCGCGCCGACATCGGCTCAGCGCAGCCGATGTCGGTGGCAGAGGTCGGGGTTGACCGTGTGCGGGCGTGCTTGTATGGTCGGCGCGTGAGCGCTGCCGCGCGGCCTGCCGTCGGAGTGGCCCCCATGACCGTCAAAGAAGTCCTCGCACAACTCCAGTCCCTCGGCGACGATGCCCGCCGCAGGCACAACGCGAAGACCGGGCCGGACGGCATCCCCGGCATCCCGCCCGACAGGCAGTTCGGCGTCAAGACCGGCGACATCCGGGCGCTCGCCAAAAAGATCAAGACCAACCACGAACTCGCGCTGGAACTCTGGAAGACCGGCAACTTCGATGCGCAACTGCTGGCGATCCTCGCCATGGACCCGAAGCGACTCTCGCCCGCGCAACTCGACGCGATGGTCCGCGAGGCGCGCTTCGCGTGGGTGGCGGAGTGGCTCCAGTCGTACATCATCAAGAACCGACCCGCCGCCGAGAAGGAGTCGCTCCGCGAGAAGTGGATGAGCAAGAGTGAGAAGGATCCCTGGGCCGCCCGCGCCGGCTGGCACCTCACCGCGTCGATCATCAACAACGGCGGAACGAGCCGCGACCGTACGGGAGCGGACGACCACACCCTCGATCTTGATGCACTCCTCGACCGCATCGAGACGGAGATGCCCAAAGCCCCGCCGGAAACGAAATGGACGATGAACAGCACGCTCGGCGC